>CAZXKR010000008.1:0-16565 GCA_964641305.1 uncultured Puniceicoccaceae bacterium
ATCCTGTTGCATAATTTGTAAAACTTTTCCGGATGAGCGACTTCGCGAAATTTAGCGAGGTCGCTCGCCGGTAAAACCAGCTGTACGGCACGTGAGCGAGCAACCACTTGCACTCATCTCCAACGACGATGGTTTCGACTCGGTATTCCTTCGCGAGTTAGCGAGCGCAACAAGTGAGCTTTTCGAGGTCGTCGTCTGTGCCCCCTCGGAGGAACAAAGCTGGATCGGACATGCGATAAGTAGAAATCGTCGGCTAGTCCCCGAAGCGGTGGAAGGTTTTCCCGGATCCGCCTACAAACTAAACGGCACGCCCGCAGACTGCGTGAACTTCGCTCTCGGGCACCTTATGCCTCGGGAACCCGACGTGGTGATTTCAGGGATAAATCTCGGCTACAACGTCACGCTTCCGATGGTTCTTTCCTCGGGCACCGTAGGGGCTGCGCTGGAGGGAGCCTTGCACGGGATTCGGTCCGTTGCCACGAGCATGGCCTTGCCCGTAGAAGAGTTCGATGAAATACGCGAAAGCAAGGGCCAAGTCTCCGGTGAGCTTATGGACTCGCTGCAAGAAAGCGCCAAGCGAAGCGCGATGCACGCCCTCGCCCTTTGCGAAAAGCCCGCGGAAAGCGAATTGGTGGTCCACAACCTGAATTTCCCCGAAAACACATCCAGCCAAACGGAACTGGTGGAAGCCTTTCCCGACAACCTGCGCCTAGGCAGCCTTTTCCAACCGATGGAAGATGGCAACGGCTACGGTCTCGTCTACCAAACCGAATGGCTGGACGTCACAACACCCACCGAGGGTTCCGATTTGGCCGCCTTGCGAAATTCTCAGGCAAGCGCCGCGCGTTTGAACTTTTCCGGGATACGGACGCAACATTTGACTTGAGAGAGAGAAGAATCTCATTATTTCCTTTTCTTGACCATGCTTCACAAATTTTTTCAGTGGCGTTATTGGAAAACCCGACCCGGGTCCAATCCGATCTACAGGAAAATCGACTCGCGTTCCAAAGATCGGGATTTGATCCACTATTTTCATGATTTTGGCGACGACAACTCTGGCAACGCCCAAAGCTCCCATTGGCTACTCAAAGGCTTTTCCAAGATTTTCTTTGCCACGGTCATTTTGCTGTTTGCCGCTTGGTTCGCCTACGAAAGTTATCACGGATTACTTATTTACGATTGAAGAAAATGAGGCATTTGGCTTGCCGTTGGCCAAGAAATCTGTTGATTTGTTCGTTTGCTCTAAATCACAGATAACCAGATGAGAAAGACTCACAAAGGCATAGCCAAACGTTTCAAGGTAACCGGAACCGGAAAAGTCACGCACCGTAAACCCGGTCAACGTCACTTGCGTCGCAAACGCACGGTCAAACAGATGCGGGCAGGGCGCCAAGATCAATCCCTAGCCAAGGGCATGACGCGCCGCGTAATCGAAGCGCTCGGTTAAGTTCAACCGTTTCATCCATTAAGTCTTTCAGGAGTAACATACCATGCCACGAGCACGCAACGTCCCCGCCACCAGAAAACGCCGCAAGAAGGTTTTAAAGAAAGCCAAGGGCTACTTCGGCAACAAATCACGCCTCTATCGCTATGCGAAGGATGCCGTGGAGCGCGCTGAAAAATACGCTTACCGCGACCGCAAGAAAAAGAAGTCGGTATTCCGCAAACTTTGGATTGTTCGCATCAACGCCGCCTGCCGAGCCGAAGGCTTGCGCTACGGTCAATTCATCAACGGATTGACCAAACTCGGCATACTTCTCAACCGCAAGGTGCTTTCGGAACTCGCCATCCATGATCCTGATGCGTTCAAGGAATTGGTAGAGAAGGCCAAAGCTGCCTTGGAAGCCTAGGCGATCGGGCCTCCCCTCTCGGCGTGGAGGAACAACTCCAAGCCATCATAGCGGAAACGGAATCCGCTCTGGCTTCCGTTGAAGCAAGATCTCGACTTGACCAAGTCAAGGCTTCCATCCTCGGCGGAAACGGAAAGCTGACGGTTCTCATGAAGGGTATCGCATCCGTACCCAAGGAAGAACGTCCCGCTTTCGGGCAAGCCGTAAACAAAGCCAAGAAACAGATCGAGGCTCTGTTGGCGCAAACCGCGGAAAGTCTGGACAATGCCGAAGATGCAGCTGCACTGGGCAAGACCGCGGACGTCACCTTGCCTCCCTCCGGCAACTACGTCGGCGGCTTGCACCCGCTCACGCAAACGAAGCGACGCATAGCTTCGATCTTTCGCCAAATAGGATTCACGGTAGCCGAGGCTACCGAGGTCGAAACCGAATGGTTCTGCTTCGATGCGCTCAACACGCCCGAAGACCACCCCGCCAGAGACGAGCAAGACACGCTCTATTTCCCCAAGGATTCCCGTTTCGGCAACGTCTCCAGGAAAAGCGACGAGGCCTACGTACTCCGAACGCACACCTCCTCCGTGCAAATCCGGACCATGCTCAAGGAAAAGCCTCCCATAAGAGTGATTGCGCCCGGTCGATGCTTTCGCCGTGACACCGTAGACGCCACCCACAGCGCCAACTTTCACCAAGTCGAAGGTCTCTACGTCGACAAAAAGGTTACCATACGCGATCTCAAGGCCGTACTGGACCATCTCCTCAGGGAACTATTCGGCAAGGAGGTGAAGACTCGTCTGCGACCTAGTTTCTTTCCTTTCACCGAACCCAGTTTCGAGGTCGACTTGTATTCCAGCAACCTCGGTCGCCTAAGCAACAAATGGATCGAGATAATGGGCTGCGGCATGGTCGACCCAAAAGTGTTCGACAACGTCGACATCGATTCCAAGGACTGGAGCGGGTTCGCGTTTGGTCTCGGCATCGAGCGCGTGGCCATGATGCTGCACGGCATAGACGACATACGCCACTTCTACCAAAACGACTTGCGGTTCCTGTCGCAGTTCTAGAAGACCATGAAAGTCAGCATAGAATGGCTCAAGGAGTACGTCGAGGTGGATGCCTCGACGGAGGAACTCGTGGACGTTTTCCCGATGCTCGGCATGGAAGTGGAAGGCGTCGAGGGCGGAGGACCCGCGGACATGGACAAGGTGGTCGTGGGCGAAGTGCTGACCCGCAATCCTCATCCCGAGGCCGATCGGCTGAGCGTTTGCACGGTAAACGTCGGGGAAGGACAACCCGAAGCCAGCATCGTATGCGGCGCCTCCAACTTTCAACCGGGAGATCGCGTGCCGGTGGCTCTTCCCGGAGCAAAACTGCCGGGTGGCTTCAAGATTAAGAAGTCGAAGTTGCGGGGGGTTACCTCCGAAGGCATGATGTGCAGCGCCAAGGAATTGAACCTGGGCGATGACCACGACGGACTTCTCGTACTTGCCCACCGCCCCGACGTTGGCATACCGATCAAGGAGGCGTTCGCCGACTCCGACGTCACTTTTGACCTAGAGCTCACCGCAAACCGAGGGGACTGCCTTAGCCACCTCGGCGTGGCCCGAGAATTGGCGGCGCGCTATGGTCGAGAAATTCGATTCCCCGAGGCAAAATCGGATGTTCCGACCGTATCCGAGCCATCCGCCGACAACCTGCTGAGCAAGGTTTCCATCGAGTCCGAAAATTGTAAATTGTATCTCGCTTGGGCCATCAAGGGCTTGAAGGTCGGGCCGAGTCCGGAATGGATGAAACGACGCCTCGAAGCCGTCGGTCTTCGCCCAATCAACAACGTAGTGGACGTCACCAACTACGTTCTCATGGAAACGGGAAACCCGCTGCACGCTTTCGACGCCAAGAAAATAGCCGGCAACGAAATTCGGATACGCAACGCAACCGAAGGGGAAGCAATCAAGACATTGGACGAGGTCGACCGCAAGCTGGACGAATCCATGATGGTGATCGCGGACGCGGAAAAGCCATTGGTCGTCGCAGGCGTTATGGGCAGCGTGGATGCCGAGGTGGACGAGAACACCACCGACATTGTTTTGGAAGCCGCATGGTTCTCTCCCGGAAATGTTCGGGCCACGGCTCGAAAACTCAACTTGAGCACGGATAGTTCCTATCGCTTCGCCCGAGACGTGGATCCTCAGCTGACGCGCTATTCGGCACAGCGAGCCATCGACTTGATCCTCGAGACCGCGGGTGGCGAACTCGTCTCCGAGGAAGTCAAAGTGGGGGATCCTCCCAGAGGAGACCGCACAATAGAAATCGCACCGGATTTTGTTCGTTCGACCTGCGGTTACGAAGTTACCGACGAACAACTAGCGGATGCGTGGGGCCGACTCGGGTTCAGCATCGAAAAGGGTGAACAGTGGAAGGTCATGGTACCTAGTTTTCGGGCCGAGGTGGATCGACCGATCGATCTGGTCGAGGAATTCGTCCGTATTCACGGAACAACCGAGATCCCCGAGGCAAGAGTGGTTTGCGAAGCCGTTTCTCGCCACGATGCCGCCCAATTCACCTTTTCTGAAAAAGCGGCCGATGCTCTAGTCGGTCAAGGTTTTCGCGAATGTTGCCATTACAGCTTGCGAGACGGAAAGGAAATCGAGGCATGGGCCGACCAAGCCACCGTCGAGGCCCTTACCCTCGCCAATCCACTAACTGCCGAGCACACTCATCTTCGAGCTTCCCTGCTGCCGGGCCTATTGGAAACGCTCGCCCACAACCAGCGCAACCACAATGACCTGCGTCGAGTGTTCGAGGTGGGTCGCGTCCTTCGACCGGGTCCCAAAGGCACGACCGAGCTGCAAAGCGTGGCCTTCGCCATATTGACGAAACCCATTGCTCGGGAATGGGATGCCGAGCTTGCTCCCGATTTTCACGAGGCCAAACTCCTTGCGAATCGCCTTCTCGCGGCAACGGGAATCATCATGCCGAAAGGTGGCCTCCGATCCCTTGAAGACTCTTCTGCATGGCAGCAAGGTCATGCCGCCTCCGCAGGCGACGTGCACCAAAACCGGGTCGAACTAACCGTAGGGTTCTGCAACCTGTCCTTGTCTCGAGAGAAGGGCGTAAATGGACCCGTCCTTGCCTGCGAGCTGCTGGTGGATCCCGTGATGCTTCGTCAAAAGGTGAAACCCGTGAAGTTCCGATCCTTTGGCTCTTTTCCCCCCGCCCTCAAGGATCTTGCTCTCGTCGTGGATCAAGACGTTCCCGCCGAAGACGTTCGCCTAGCCATAGAGACGGCGGCCTTGCAAGCCGCGGACAAGAATTTCATCGTCGATCCCGTGACCATTTTCGACGTATTCGAGGGAAAGGGATTGGGAGAAGGCAAGAAAAGCGTGGCCTGCGCCATCCGCTTCCGGTCCGACGATCGCACACTGGAAGACAAGGACGTGAACGCCGCCTTTGACGAAACCCAACGAATCCTCGCCGAAACCACCGATTACGCGCTACGCTCCTGAATTCCTTTTAACGACGACAAAATGGGCGAATCACAAGAAATGGACATCGGCTACGTGGCCAACCTCGCGCGCATCGAATTGAGCGATGAGGAAAAGGAAAAATTCCGTGGCCAGTTCGGAGATATCCTCAAGTACTTCGACAGACTTAGTGAAGTAGACGTCGAAGGAGTCGAACCCACCGCTCACGCATTCCCCCGACACAACGTCTGGGATCAAGATGAAGCTCGCCCCGGGTTTTCCGCAGAGGAAGCTCTCGCCAATGCACCCGCCCAGCGCCAGGCTCAAGTGGTTGTGCCGAAGGTAATCGAGGAATAACCCTCCCCTGCCAACCATGTCGGACACCTTGCACGAGATGACTGCCGCCGAACTCGGCGAAGCGCTTGCGACAGGCAAAGCGTCGGCCGTCGAAATCGCCCGATCCTTTATCGACCGAGCGGAAGCAGTGGATGGAAAAGTACATGCGTTTCTTCATCGCGACGACGAAGACTTTTTGGCCCAAGCGCATGCTTCCGACGAAAGAAGGTCAAAGGGAGAATCCCTCGGTCCGATGGACGGTGTGCCGGTTGCCGTAAAGGACGTTATATCCGTAAGAGGGCAACCACTGACTGCGGCCAGCCGCATACTCGAAAATTACGTATCCCCCTACGATGCAACAGTAGTAGTAAAACTTAAACGTGCGGGCGCTCTGGTTTGGGGGCGACTCAATCTGGATGAGTTTGCCATGGGGTCCTCAACGGAAAACTCTGCCTATGGGGCAACCAACAACCCATGGGACCTAGCTTGCGTACCGGGCGGCAGCAGTGGTGGCAGCGCAGCGGCCGTGGCGGCTCGCGAAGCACCCCTCACCTTGGGCTCGGATACGGGTGGCTCAATCCGGCAACCCGCGGCACTCTGCGGGGTGGTGGGCATGAAACCCACTTACGGCATGGTCTCGCGCTACGGGCTTGCCGCCTTTGCCTCTTCCTTGGATCAAATTGGCCCCTTTTCACAAACCGTGGAAGACGCCGCCCTCCTCCTCCAAACCATTTCCGGGCACGACCCTCTCGACTCCACGAGCTACCCCTCGGAGGTTCCCGACTACCGTCAGGCCATTGCTGAAAAGCCGGGCCCGTTGAAGCTCGGACTGCCCAAGGAATTCTTTGGCGAGGGGATCGATGCCGAAGTCCGTCAACTCGTGGACGAAGCCATCCAGTTCTACCGAAACGAAGGTCACGAGGTCGTGGAGATTTCTCTACCCATGACCGATCTTTCAATCCCCGTATACTACCTGATAGCAACAGCTGAGGCGTCCTCGAACCTAGCTCGCTACGACGGCATACGCTACACACACCGGAGCGACCGAGCCGAAAACGCCATCGACGTTTATGCCAAGAGCCGTGGCGAAGGATTCGGCGAGGAGGTGAAACGTCGATGCATTCTCGGAGCCTACGCCCTAAGCAGTGGCTACTACGATGCCTACTACCTTAAAGCCCAAAAAACCCGAACCCTCATTCGACGGGACTTCGAAAAAGCATTCGAGCAAGTGGACGCCATATTGACACCCACTTCCCCCACGCCCGCGTTCCGCCAAGGAGAACGAAGCGAGGACCCGATTGCGATGTACCTCAGCGACGTGTTCACCATTTCCACCAACCTGGCCGGCCTTCCCGCTCTCTCCGTGCCTTGCGGATTTACCGGGGCAGGTCTTCCGGTTGGTCTTCATATAATCGGCCAAGCCTTCAAGGAAGCCGATCTTCTTCGCGTCGCCCACGCCTACGACGCGGTTCATTCCTTTGGCCGAAAGGTTCCCAAACTGTAGGGGTAGCCATGGAATACGAAACAGTCATAGGTCTGGAAGTTCACGTTCAAGTGGACACGAACTCCAAGATGTTCACAAGAGTGGCTCGGGGTTTTGGCGAACCGCCGAACACCCTTACCGACCCGGTGGTCCTCGGGTTGCCGGGAGCGCTTCCCGTAATGAATTTCGAGGCCATCGAGAAGTCGATCAGGGTCGGTCTGCTCCTCGGTTGCGATATAGCAAAGGTGTGCAAGTGGGATCGAAAGAACTACTTTTATCCGGACATGCCGAAGAATTACCAGATTTCTCAGTTCGACCAACCCATTTGCGAAAACGGGCAGGTCGAGATCGAACTCCCGGGAGAAAATCCGGCGGTCATGGGCAAGCATCGTCGCGTCCGGCTTACCCGCATTCACCTCGAGGAGGACGTCGGCAAACTGACCCATACCGAACACGACAGCTTGGTCGATTACAACCGCGCCGGCACAGCCTTATTGGAAATCGTATCCGAGCCCGACCTATTTTCACCCGAAGAGGTTTTTGCCTACCTGAACTCACTTAGAAACTCCTTGGTCTATGCGGGTATTTCCGACTGCGACATGGAGAAGGGACAGTTGCGTTGCGACGCCAACGTCAGCATTCGCCCCGTTGGCACCGAGACTCTGGGAACCAAGGTGGAGCTCAAGAACCTGAACACCATTTCGGGTGTTCGCAACGGTGTGGAGTACGAAATAAAGAGGCAAACCTCCGTCCTCCTCGAGGGTGGAACCATCGTCCAGGAGACTCGTCGATGGAACCCCGAGCAACGCTATACCACCGCTATGCGAACCAAGGAAATGGCACACGATTATCGCTATTTCCCAGATCCCGACCTAATGCCCGTCCGAGTGGAAGACGAGTGGATCGAGCGACTGAAAAAGGACATTCCGGAAATGCCTTTCGACAAACAACGACGCTACCAAGATGAAGACGGGCTCCCCTACTCCGTAACCTCTGCGCTTTGCCCCGACAAACTTCTCTGCGAATTCTACGAGGAAACCGCCCGGCTTTGCGCTCAACCAAAGAAAGCGGCCAACTGGGTGGTCAACGATCTGTTGAGGGAACTCTCGACGGCGGGAGAAAACGGTTCGCTATCTCTGGAAGATGCCAAGATCACTCCGGCTCATCTCGCCGAACTCGTCACACTGGTCGAGGACGGCTCCATATCGAGCAATATCGCCAAGGAGATTTTCCCCGAGGTTTTTTCCACCGGTAAAATGCCGGCCGACATAGTCGAGGAGAAAGGCCTCGGGCAAACCTCCGATTCCGGCGAACTGGAAGCCCTCTGCGAACAAGCCATTGAAAACGACCCAGACGCTTCGGAAAAGTTTCGATCAGGCAAGGAAGGAGCCATCAACGCGCTGAAAGGCTACGTCATGAAAGCTACACGCGGGCAAGCCAACCCGAAGGTGGTCGACGAGATACTGCGGAAGAAGCTTGGAACCTGAGAGAAAATTCTCGCCAATAGCTGAATCGTAACGCATCCCACAAATTGAGATTCAGTCTCAAAAAGCCTTGACCAGAGAGGTTTAATCGCAAAGATTTGTACCTACTAATTACTCGATTCCGATTCGAGGCTTACTGGCAATGACCCTATTCAATAATCGTTTTACAACCTTGGCCTTGGCTTGCGTATGCTCAGTCGCCGCGGCCCAGACCACCGTCAAGGAGACTCGCAAAATCCTTGAAGAGTGGGTGGATGCCGAAAAGCTGATCTCCGAAGAGGGTTCAGGTTGGAAAACGGACAAGGCGGTGCTCAAAGACCTCGCGGTCGCTCTTCAAGCGGAAATCGAGCAATTGGATGCAAACCTTGCAAAATCAGCAGCGGAAGCAGTCGGAGTATCTAGGCAACGAACCGAGTTGAACGAACGGAAGCTAGCTGCCGAGAAAGCCGCCGAAGAATTGAAGGCAGGGCTTAATCAAATCGAACGCGAATTGCTCTTGTCACTGAATGCCTTCCCCACCCCCATGCTAAACAGGTTGTCGTCGTACAAGGAAAAGCTAACCAATGCCGACAAGCGCAACGCGCTCCCCCTCCGAGATCGACTGGAAACCTGCGTAACCATCCTGCAAACCGCTCAACTCTTTCACGAGTCGGTAAACTTGGAACGACAGGAATTCAGCCTGGACGACGGGAAATCTCGAGAATTCCACGTCCTCTACTTTGGTATGTCCATCGCCTATTTCGTCAATGAATCGGGCACGGTTGCCGGTTATGGAACGCCAAGCCAAAGGGGTTGGCAATGGAAGCGAAAGGACGAGCTTTCCGAAGAGATTCGCCGAGGCGTCGCGATTCGCAACAAGAGAGCATTGCCGGCCTTTCTTCGTCTGCCGATCCCCGCCTTGACCACCAAAAGCTCGGAGGCTCCGAGATGAAGCGCCTCGCCGGCTTCATAGTTTGTTTGTTGGTGGCGAACACTGCTTTCGGCGTGAACATCACTGATGTTCGAGCAGGCGCCAAACGTGACTTGGACAGTGCCCTGCAACGCCTCTCCGAACTGCGACAAACAATAGAAAAAGAAAAACTTCCGCTCGTTCGCGAATTGAACGCCTTGGAGCGAGATGCCCGTGAAAAACGGGAAGAATTCGACCGCCGACTTCGGCTTCGCGACAACCGCGAGGCAGGCCTTATCGAATTGCGACGAGACGTGGAAGAAGCGGAAAACGATCTCGGAGCAAACCTCGGTTTGTTGCGCGACTATGTTCGCAGTTGGCGAAACGGTCTACCGAACCCCACCAAGGCCGAACTAGCGGAACCACTGGCCAAGGCTCTCACCACCCCCAAGAGCACCTCTTCCGCGGCAGAAGACATCGCCGCAGAGATTCGCGTGGCTCGCCTGTCCTTGAAAACTTTGCAGGCATCCTTCGGAGGACAAATACTTGAAGGCGAAACCATAGTGCCACCTGAGGGAGAAAGAAAGTCCGGCACCTTCCTCACCCTAGGTCCCCTCACTTTTTTCGCCGAACCCGGCGGGGCTTCAGGGATCGTGGAAAAGCCCCATCGGGGTGACGAGGGCGACGAGGGCGACCTCACCCCGGCGCTCGCAAGGGACATCCCCGCAGCTCGACTTCTCTCCACTCCAGAGGCAATAGCCTCGGTCGTTCAATCGGCGCTCATAGGCAACACGGAGTCCGATATCATACTCCCTCTCGATCCTACCCTCGGGAAGGCCTTGGTCATGGAGATGGGCGAACCCACGCTGCTCGAGGAACTGCAAAAGGGAGGCATTTGGATTTATCCCATACTGCTCTTCGCAGGCTTATCGGTAATCATTGCTTTTTTCAAAGCCATTCAAATTTTGCGCGTAAGAACACCTACCCGAGGCGCATCTCTTGATGGATCCTTTCAGGGACCTTTTGAGCAGTTGCGGATCGCGGCAAAGGAAAACATGGGCAGAAAAGCTGAAATATTGGAGGAAATTCTCTACGAACGAATCATTGATGCCCAAGTGCGTTTGGAAAAGGCCTTGCCCCTGGTTGCGGTCACCGCGGCCACCGCGCCCCTACTGGGCCTGCTCGGCACCGTCACGGGCATGATCGACGTTTTTCGCCAGATCACCAACTTCGCAAACCCCGAGAGCAGCGAATTGGCTCGTGGCATATCGGAAGCTTTGGTCACCACTAAGTTTGGTCTGATAACAGCGATACCCTCACTCATCGTGCATGCCTTACTCTCAAGAAGGCTTCAGGGCTTAGTCGCTAAAATGGAAACCTTCGCGTCTCGACTGGTAAATCTAGCCGCCAACGGAAACGGCGACAAGCCAAGCGGAGAGAAGGTCGAAGAGGAAATGGAAACAACATGAACCTCTCACCAAGTTTTTGGCAGCAGTTCCTAGAAGTATGGGAAAAAGGAGGATCCCTGATGCCTGTGCTGGCAGCACTGTCCCTCTACGCCTATTACGTTGGCTTCGACCTCTGGTTTCGCCTGCGGGACATGCTGCCTTCGCGAAAGGGAGCGAAGGAAATTTCCCAAGTGACAGCGCAACCGGAAAAGGCCAAGGGCCGCCTACGCTCTATTCTCACTTATTGCTTGGAGGCAAAAAACGACAGCAAGGAAACCCGTCGCAGGTTTGAGGAAACGCGCGCCACGGACGCTTCTTTCCTTGGGCGACGCATTCGCTTTCTGCTCGTACTCACCTCGGCGGCCCCTTTGCTCGGTCTACTCGGCACGGTCAACGGCATGTTGCTAACCTTTGATGGGTTGAGTCGACAAATCGGGCGGAAGATGGATCTCGTCGCAGGTGGAATTTCCGAAGCCCTCGTCACCACGCAGGCAGGCTTGTTAATCGCCATTCCCGCATTCGCCCTTGCCCACTTGGTAAGCCGCCAAAGACACGAATGGCTGTACTTGCTTCGTCGCGTGGAAAGCCATGCCCTGCAAGGTTGTCACTCCAACAAGGAAACTCGATGAAACTCCGTCGCCGCCTGCTCAAGGAGAAAGAAGCGGAATCCATCAACGTTTCCCCGCTCATTGACGTGGTCTTCATCTTGCTGATCTTTTTCATCGTTTCCGCATCCTTCGTAAAGGTTCCGGGCGAGGAAGTGGTTCGCCCCCGAACCGTGACCGCCGATTCCTTGGAAAAGAACGCCATTCTCTTCGCCCTAACCGCAGACAACTCCCTCCATTATGCGGGAGATAAAATCAACATCGATCAAGTTCGTTCCCTAGTGGAAGACCTTAGGCGAGAAGTGGACGCTCCCGTAATCATTCAGGTCGACCAAGAGGCGGATGCCAGTAGGCTCGCCCAAGTGGCTCGAGAAGGCAAGAAGGCCGGAGCCACCGTTTCCATAGCCACGAGAAAACCTAGATGAAAAGAAGGCTAGCCAGTTTCACCGCCGATTCCGTGGAGATCAATGTTTCTCCACTTATCGACATGGTATTCATACTCCTGATCTTTTTCATCGTAGCCACCTCTTTCGTGAATGAAATCGGACTCACCCCGAAACATCGCGACACGGCGGACCCCACTCGCAAACTGGATCCCCCGGTCACCTTCCAATTGACTTCCGCGGGAAGAATTCTCAACGGAGACACCGAAATCGGACTCGCGGGGGTAACACCCGTAGTGAGGGCGGCATCGGCCAAAAAAGCCAAGCCCGTCATTCTGCTGGTCGAGCAAGGAGCCAAGGCGGGACTTGCCACACGGGTAATGGATCAAGCCATGCTTGCAGGGGCTAAGACCGTAAAACTGTCGGCGATAACATCGACCATCAACCGATGAGTGCTCCGCTCAAGAAAACAAATCAAGAAAGCCTCCCGAAAGAAAAGGCCGAAGTAGCTTTTTCAGGACGTAGCCTTGGCCTTGCCGTAGCCGCAACCTTGCTTTTGTTCGGTCTGCTCCCGTTGTCGGAATACGTTCGCGGCGACGAATGGATGGTACGCGAGGTTGATTGGGTAGACATTCCCAAGCCACCCCCAAAAAAGCCTGTGATCGAACAGCGTCTTGAGGAAAAAACCCGCAAGGCCATGAAGCCTCTTGAGCTTACTCCACCCAAGCAAGTGCTGACTCTGGAACAACTGGAAACCTCTTTGGAAGTCGGGCCGGGAGATTTTCGAGCGGTTTTTGCAATGAGGGACTTTGACCTCGCTCCCGGGGACGTAGGAGGCGAATTCGTGTTCAAGCTTCACGAACTCGACCGCATACCCAACGTACTGAAACGTGGTCGTCTACGCTACCCCGGTCACCTTTTGCGGCGTGGACTCGAAGGCAAGGTAAAGCTTCTCGTCCTGATCGATGAAAGAGGCGTCGTGAAGGTTCAGGAGGTCATCAGTTCGAGCCATCCTGACTTCGTGGAATCCTCCATAAGAGCGGCGGAGGAATCAACCTATGAACCCCCCTTGCGAAACGGAAAGAACGTGAAAGTACAGTTCTTTCTCCCCTTGGAATTCAAGCTTTCTGAAGAATGAAATATTTCCGTCAATGTTCACTGCTCCTTGCCTTGGTCATCGCCACGGGGAAATTGTTCTCCGCGCCGGAACATCGGCTCACCAGGGAATTCTGGACCAGCCCGGAGTTCGTCAAGAGCTTCATGGGCGACTACGGATTCCGAACCGAAGTCGAGCCCAAGGTAACCAGATCCGAGCAGCAAATGATAGGGGAAGTGGTGGCGAAGGCCCAGAAAGACCTGCAGGAAGCCATCACCTATTTAACGGGCAAGATGAGCCTAGAATCCAGCGCCGCCCTCGACTTCGCGCTCGCCACCATGCACTTCCAATCGGATCGCCTCGGTCGCGCGGCAGTCGGATACGAACAGGCCATTCGGAAATTCCCGAACTTCCTGAGAGCCCATAAGAATCTTGGATACGTACTGATTCGACAAGGGGATTTTGATGATGCCGCCGAACACCTTGCCAAAGCCCTTTCCCTTGGGGAAGGCGACGGCGTCACCTTCGTGGCGCTCGGCTACTGCCACTACGCGCTGGAACGTTACGTCTCGGCCGAAAACGCTTATCGCATGGCCATCCTCCGCGTGCCCGAAAGCAAGGAAGCTCGCAACGGATTGGTCAATTGCCTGCTGGCCACGGACCGACATCGTGAGGCTCTAGCCCTCTTGGACGAACTGCTTGAGCGAGACCCCGGCGACGTTTTTTGCCACCGAGCCCGAGCCAACGCGCTCATCGCCTTGGACAAACCCAAGAAAGCAGCCGTGGCTCTTGAAATCCTTCGTCGAATGGATCAGCTCGATCTAAACGGCTTGCTGCTGCTTGGAGACATATATCACAATCTTGACCTCCATAGCCTCTCTCTGGACGACTATCAGGAAGCTCTTCAAAGACAGGGCAACCTTTCTCCCGGTCGCTTCATGCGAGTAGCCGCCATCCTAATTGATCGAGGTTCCTATAAAGCCGCCTTCGATTATCTTGAGCGCATCGAGAAAAAATTCGCGCAAGGGCTTAGCGAGGAAGAAGACCTGCGTCTCCTCTCCCTCAAGGCGAAGGTACTCTTGACCACCGGCCAAGAAGCCAAGGCGGCGGAAATTCTACGCAACATTCTCAGCAAGAACCCACTCGACGGCAGAGCACTCCTTCTGCTTGGAAAACTGGCATGGAAAGAGGGAGACCACGCTACCGCCGCGATAAATTTCGAGAGAGCTGCAAAAGTCAGGGAATACGAGGCGGATGCGGTCGTAGAGCACGCTAGGATGAAAGTTGAGTCACGGAAGTACACGGAAGCCGTAGAACTCCTCGAGCGAGCCCAATTCGTGAAACCCCGCGACAACGTCGGTCGATACCTCGAATCGGTGCGCAACGCCTTGGCCGCCACCCGGGCCAATCGTTGAACCAAAATGGCTTTGCGTCTTGCAACGCATCAACGCATCATGATATGTTGATGCGTTTATGAACGAAACCGAAACCGTCGCAGAAAGATTCTCCTTGGGCAAACCGTTGTTCTCGGTGGAGTTTTTCCCGCCCAAGGACGATGCCGCGGGCGACCGTATGCTACGGGCAGCCCAAGCGCTGCAAAGCTACGATCCTGATTTCGTATCCATCACCTACGGCGCAGGTGGCGGGACTCGAGCCACGACCCTGAAATACGCCCGCATGCTCAAGGAGCAATGCGGCTTCGAGGTCATGCCTCACTTGACCTGCGTGGGGCACAAGGAAGCCGAACTGATGGACATCCTGCAGGACTTCGAGTCGGCGGGCTTTCGCAACGTGATGGCTCTGCGAGGTGACCCGCCAAAGGGAGAAACCCGTTTTCAAGCAGTCGCGGGGGGCTTCTCCCATGCCGACGAGCTCGTTCGACTCATCCGTCGAAACCTTCCGAACTTCGGGATCGGGGTGGCGGGTTACCCGGAGAAACATCCGGAATCTCCCGACGCCGGGGACGATGTGCAACGCCTTGCCCACAAGGTGTCCTGCGGGGCCGATTTCGTGACCACACAGTTGTTTTTCGACAATGAATTCTACTTCGATTTCGTCAAGAGATGTCGCCAAGCGGGCATCCACGTTCCCATTCTTCCCGGCTTGCTTCCGGTACTCTCCTTGGCCCAGATTCGACGATTCTCCTCGATGTGCGGGGCTGCCCTGCCGCCCGAATTGGAGAAGAGGCTCGAGGAAGCGGGCGAGGAAGGAGCTCAGGAAGTGGGCGCGGATTGGGCATACGAGCAAATAAAAGGTCTGCTTGATGGAGGCGCTCCCGGCTTCCACCTATACGCCCTCAACAAATCCAAGGCCACAACGAGCATCCTGGAGCGATTGAGGGACAGAGGTTAGCCCTTAGGCATCCTCGGTCACTGTCTCGATGGTCGCTTTTTCCTTGAGACCGTCGAGAAAGGAATCGAACACCCCGTCCTTGCGGCGCTCGTGGAGGAAGGAAAGCACTTGTTCCTTCACCTCGTCCAAGGGAGCGGTCTCAGGTTCGTTGCGAGCATGCAGCTTGATTAGGTGCAAGCCAAACTCCGTCCGCACGGGTTCGCTCACCTCGCCATCCTTCAATGCAAAAGCGGCTTTCTCGAAGGCAGGCACCATCCGACCGCGGCCAAAAGTACCCAGATCGCCATCCTCCTCGGGCGAATCCGAACACTCGCCCGCCAACGCGGAAAAATCCTCGCCCGAATCGATCCGTTCGGCAATCTCACGAATGGCTTCTTCCACCGCGGTCTCATCTTCGGGGTTCTCTATGCGCTTGAGGATATGGGAGGCGTGCAAGGTGGTTTCTCCGCGAAAGAGATCGGGGCGCTGTTCGTAATAATCGCGAACTTCTTGATCGGTGGGAGGCTCGCAGGCGGACTCCTCCTCCAGCAGTTGATTGAAATGACGTTGGGAGATGATTTCCCTGCGAAGATCATCGGCATTGCGGATGGTCGGGTTGTTCGCTTGGGCAAAGGCGTTCTTTCCCCCATTCTGCTTCATCCAGCGCTTGGTCTCGCGCTTCACCTCCGCCTCGTCCACGGGAAAATTCCTCCTCTTGCTCTCCTCGGCCATGATCGTCTGGTCGATCAAGCGATCCTTGGCCACGTCCATGGCGGCCAACCAGACCACTTCCCGCGGTTTGCCGGGCATGCCCTTGGCGACGTTTTCAAAAAGAGCCTCCGCCTGACGCTCGATTGCCCAATCGGGTATTAGATGTTCGTTAACCTTGATTGCCATTTGTTTGGGTCGACTTTATTGCCCGATGATTCGAAAAAGCCAAGACGGAAGGTGACGAAATGAAAAAAACTCGCGAAACGAAGACCGACTCCATTGCCCAAGCCTTTGCAGATTTCAGCACGCTTCGGAAGAGAAGACAGGGCAGAAAGCGTCAATTGAGACTCAATTGAGTCTCAATAAAGTTGACGACCGGCTCCCCCAAGCCATAGAAGAGTTTTGGTCTTAACGTACCGAACATGGCTAAACGCAAACAGAACAAGAAAGTAGAGGAAGCTTGGGATGGCTTTTCCACTTTCCTCACC
>CAZXKR010000009.1:0-16503 GCA_964641305.1 uncultured Puniceicoccaceae bacterium
CGCATTATATTTCGCTCATCGCTGGAAGCCGTGATATCCAAGAATACCAGTTCATCGGCTCCTTGTTCCTCGTAGGCTTGTGCGACCGATACGGGATCACCGGCGTCACGTAGTTCTTTGAAACGTATGCCTTTGACTACTCTTCCTGCGTCTACGTCGAGACATGGGATGACTCGTGCGGAGAGCATGGACGTCTAATTCTTTCCGGAATATGGATGAGAAAATGCCGATCAAATTATTCGTCGGCGAAAGCGATGTCCGGTTCGAAAGATATTTGGAACTTGTATTGGACGCCCGGACGCATAATCAGAGGGTGTTCTCGGCGTAGAAACTGGACATAGTGAACATTGCCTGCGTAGCCCCTGTATTCAGGGTCGTCCGTTACTGTTTCAAAGTCGCCCCAAGCGGCCTTGAAGTCATCTTTTTCGACAGTGGGTCTTAAGCCTGCTGTTCCTTGACGCAAAGTGGTTCCTAGTCGATAGGCGGAATGAGGGGAGCCAATAACGATGGCATATCTCATACTGTTCATCGTAACCTGATTTTTCACGCGAAAGGTGAATTCGGAAGTGACCTTGCCTTGGCCGAATGACCATTGAACTTGGCAACTCCCCAAACCATAAGCGAATGTGCCGTCGGTTCGAACCAAGTCCGGTTGCTCGAATCGCAGGTAAAAGGAATTTCGTAGGCCAATTCCCGTAACGCAATTCTTTCCGTAGTAGGAGGGGATGACGACTTGATCGTCGAAAGTAAGTTCCGGCAAAAGTACGGGTAGGTATTTGTTGACAGGCCAATCGAAGATTCCTTGGCAATGAGGAAATGCAAGCGAGTCGGAAGTGACCTCATTGCCAGGACCGACTAGAGGAAGTTGAAACTGTATTCCGGCATTTTCGTCCCGAAAGAGGAAGAGACCGTGTTCTTTCTTGTGAGATTTATCAAATATGACGAACCGGCCTCCTGTTTTCGAGCGATTGGGCGTTGGTACGCGTAGCGATCCTCCAATGACTCGGGCCAGCCGTGACCATTGGCACAGATAGCGAGCGGCGTCGAAGTTGGCCATGCGTGTCGTGTGGTTTTCGACCGTATTGCGCTCGGAGTCACGAATCATGAGGAGCCCGTTTTCCTGATCCAAATAGGTAACGAAGAAATATTGGAAAAGGCGGCGCAGCGTGTCTAAATAAAGCGGTGTCTTTTCTTCAGGGACCCAATGATCGCGCATGGCTTGAAGCACAAGACTGATGCAATGCAATTGCCCATAGGCGCCAACGGAACGTCCGTAACTCCAACCCAAGCCATCTTGACGGCACATATCAGGAATCATACGGAGGTATTTTTCGGCAAAAGTGCGTAGCTTCGGCAATTTACGGTCCTTTAGGTGTACGTTTGCGTGTAGCTGCAGGGATTGCCTGATAAAGATAAAGGAGAGGGCGCCGTAGATATCATAAACACCACCAAACCCCTCGGGACTGTTGTCGCAGAAGCCGCCGGAACTGTGCTCTTGAATACGCTCCACGAATTGATCGATCAGTTTTCCCGTCTCGTCCTTCTTGGAGAGTCCAAGGCTGAAACGGGAAACGGACTTGGCGATGTTGAAAGACTGAAAGTGGTCGTTGTAATCGGAGCGGGAAAGAAGTCGTTGATCGAGTTGCTCGCGGGTCGGGTCGAGAAGGCGCTCCCAAACTTCATTGCGTTCTTTGGCGGCACCGAATGACAACAAGCCCAGTGCTGCGTATGCTAACCCATTTTCACTTTCTTCGGAGGCAAAGGCTTGATGGGTGATGCAGCGTGCCGCGAGGTCGTTCAAGTCATGACCTTCTAACTCGGTTTCCCCACTTGCGCGAAAGTATTCGCCTATGGCCAGTGCGGCGTGCCCGGATTCATCAATTCTTGTATCTTCTCCGTCGGCGGCGGAGATAGATCCGGCTTCACTAATGTGCTGAAGATTGTTGCCCAGAATCGATCGAGCCAAGTCCATGCACTGGTCGGCGAAATTTTGCATGCGAGTAGTAGGTAGTAAAGCTAAGGAAAAAGGATGAAAAAATGTCTGCGAATGGCCTTCGAGTCAATATGTTAAGCGGTGGTGATTAGGTTGAGGAATTCTTTGTTGTCGGCCGTTTTTTCCATTCGTTCAATCAGGGTCTCGGCTGCATCAACGATTTTCATGGGAGCCATGGCTCGTCGGAGGAACGAGGATTTCTCCAAAATATCGGCGGATAACAAGTCCTCCTCTTTGCGAGTCCCGGAGGCGGAGAGGTTGATGGCGGGCCAGAGTCGAAGTTCCGCTACCTTGCGATCGAGAACTATCTCGCTGTTCCCGGTACCCTTGAATTCTTGGAATATGAGTTCGTCCATCTTGGAACCGGTTTCCACTAGAGCAGTGGCCACGATTGTTAGGCTGCCGGCTTCTTCCGAATTTCGTGCCGCGGAAAATATCTGCCGAGGTTTTTCAAGTGCTCTGACGTCCAAGCCTCCCGTCATGGTTCGTCCACCCTTGCCGGTGGCGGCATTGTAAGCTCGCGATAGGCGTGTGATCGAATCTAGCAACAGAACCACGTCTTTTCCGGTTTCCACTAACCGTTTAGCTCGCTCAATGGCCAATTCGGAAACGCGCAGATGGCTCTTTACTTCTTCATCGTTGGATGAGGCGTATATTTCGGCTGGAACGGATCTGCGAAAGTCGGTGACTTCCTCGGGCCTTTCATCCACGAGCAAAACCATAAGATGGCACTCGGGGTGATTTTCTTCCACACCTTTGGCGATGTCGTGCAAAATGGTCGTTTTTCCCGTTCTTGGCGGAGCGACGATGAGTGAGCGTTGCCCTTTGCCAATGGGGCAAAACATATCGATGATTCGTGAGGTCATTCGTCCATCACTTACTTCGAGAGCCAATTTTTGCTTTGGCTGAATAGTGGTAAGTTGGTCGAAGCGAAATTGATTCTTCCTCTCCTTGACCGACATACCGTCAACTGTCTCGATGAAGCGAACTTTTGGATTGCCATACTTGTTGTCGGAAACTGCGTTGGCTGTTAAGTGAGACCCCTTACGTAGCTTGAAGCGGCGCAACAGTTCACGAGGCACGAAGGGATCGTGAGGAGTTGTTTTGCCCCCCCTTGAGAGATCAAGCAAGATGCCCGACTTGTTTTCAGTCGGTTCCAAAATGCCTTCGACCTGAATAAGGTCTTGAGGCGGACTGTTGTTTTCGCTCATGGACCAAGAAGGAGTTAAAAAGGTGGGTCCGTTATTTGCATGCCGTTGGACATGCCTATGTAGGGAGTTCTCAGCGATTCGCCTTTACTTCATCGAGTGAAGTCTCGCGTCATGCAAGAAGCGTTCGCTGAATCTTTACCCATCATGAAAATAGGGGAGGGAGAGTCAACCATTGAAAACAAAATTTAGCGAAAGGTTTTGTCTTTCCTTTCAGTTAGCCTAATTCATGGGAGCTTATATTCATGAAAAAATTTTACCTCACCACGGCTATCGACTACGCAAACGGTTCACCACATCTTGGGCATGCCTACGAAAAGGTGTTGTCTGACGTGATCGTGCGGCATCGCCGTCTCTTGGGCGTGGATACCCATTTCTTAACGGGTTTGGACGAACACGGACAAAAGGTACAGCAGGGAGCTCGGGCGGAGGGGATGGAACCGCAGGAACGGTGTGACCTTATTGCAGAAGAGTTTATCGAGCTTTTAGAAAAACTTCAGATATCCAACGACGATTACCTACGGACTACAGAGGTTCGGCACAAGCGAGTCGTCGGCGCTCTCCTGCAACAACTTTATGATCGGGGAGAAATTTATAAGGCTGAATACAGTGGATACTACTCTTCGCGAGCCGAACAGTTCCTGCAGGAAAAGGACAAAGTGGATGGTAAGTGGCCTGAAATCTTTGGGGAAGTCGTGGAAGTAACCGAAAGCAATTATTTTTTCAAGCTCGGGCAATACCAAGAATGGTTGATCGAGTTCCTATCTGCACACGATGATTTTATACAGCCCGAATTCCGCCGCAACCAAGTGCTGGAGTTTCTAAAGGAACCACTTAACGACCTTTGCATTTCCAGGCCCCGCGAGAGGTTGGAGTGGGGGATTTCTCTACCTTTCGATGAAAGTTACGTAACCTACGTATGGTTTGATGCTCTCGTGAATTACGTGTCAGCCGCCGGATTTGGCGAAGAGGGATTTGATTCTCTGTGGCCCGCCGACGTACATGTCATAGGCAAGGACATTTTGGCTCCTCCTCATTCCGTTTACTGGCCCATAATGCTGAAGGCTTGTGGATTGCCTTTGCCCAAAAGTATTCTGGTGCACGGATGGTGGATGATCTCCGGGGCCAAAATGTCGAAGAGTACGGGTGAATCGGTAGATCCCTTGGAGTTGGTAGACCTTCGTGGAGCCGATGCCTTTCGGTATTTTGTGATGCGCGAAATGACCGTTGGGCAAGATGCCGACTTTTCTCTTGAACGCTTTGATTCTCGCTACCATGCCGATCTGGGCAACGATCTGGGCAACCTGCTAAGCCGCATCTTGAATATGACAGCACGTTATTGCGAAGGCAAGGTGCCCGAAGCCACTATTGCGGAGCAACCTGAGTCCGATCTTACTAATTTGTGGGACGAGGCTCATGTCGGAGCGCGAGAACTTTTCGAAGAATACAAGTTTAACGTGGGTCTCGAAAAAATATTTGTATTCATTCGAGGCATAAATCGTTATGCCGAGGAACGCTCGCCGTGGAAACTTGCAAAATCCGAGTCTCTTGAGGATCGGGCCAAATTAGAGACCTCACTGGCCATTATCGTAGAAGCCCTTCGCTTAGGCGTGGCATTGCTTGCACCCGTTATGCCCGGAGTAAACGATCAGGTGAACAAATTACTTGGCATTGGCCCAACTACCTTATGGGAGGACGACCTGATTTGGGATCATCGTCTTGCAGGGAATGTTCTTGGCCCGAAAACAATTTTATTTCCACGGGACTAAGAGTCTTTTGAAACGGTCTCTTCCGAAGGCTCTTTCAGTCTAACTGTCGTTGCAATCACGCGAGTCTCGTCCGCGTCCTCAATTTTTACCCAAAGATTTCCCAGTTCCACCTTCTCCCCGGATTCAGGTATTCTTCCCAGTTGACCGGTAAGCGTGCCACCGAAGGTCGCGGCGTCTTCATCTTCATCGCCAAGGTCAAATGCATCGGGAAGTTCATGAACGGGGGCCATTCCCGAAACTCGCCACGAGTCCGCGTCTTTTTGAATGATAAAATCCTCTTCTACGTCAAATTCGTCTCGAATCTCTCCCACCACTTCTTCCAAAATGTCCTCTAGTGTAAGTGCCCCCACCGTTCCGCCGAACTCATCTAGAACCATGGCCATGTGAGCTCGATGTTGGAGCAATTTTCTTAATGCTACGGGGAGAGGATCGGAGGGAGAAAAGTTCGGAGCTCGTCTCGCCAGGTCCCTCAAGTCCACTTTCTTGCCTTCCGCCAAGATACGGAATACATCCTTAACGTGAACGATGCCGAGGCAGCGATCTAAGTCGCCATCGCACAACGGTAGGCGGGTATGCCCGCAGGAGCGAGCGAGCGAGAGATTGTCCTCGATCGAGTCATTAGCATCCAGAAAGCGAACCTGATTGCGAGGCATGAGGGCGTCCTGAACGTCTAGATTCCGAAGATCGAGGGTGTTCCCAACGATTTCGCGAATCTCAGGATCTAGTTCCGACCCTTCTTCTTGTAGCGTCCGAATGTGCTCCGCCACTTCCTCTTCTGACTCGCCTGTTTCTTTCTCCTTGCCGATTATTGCGCAAAGGAAGTTTTCCTTTAGGGCGAGTACGTAGCGCAAGGGTTTGCAAAGCATTCGTATTGCGTGCATGGCGGGTGCTGCGGCTCGCATGTGCCAAGCGGCAAACGGCCGAGCCGCTATCATCGGCCCCAGAATCCCGATGATCGTTCTCTCCGTTAAAAGAACAAGAAGAAATGCCGCTGCGGCCAGACAGCATACAGACCAGACTGCGGTAGCCTCAGAGAGGCCTATAAATAATCCATAAAAAGCGAGAAACCCAAAGACTACCTGAATGGCTGACAGTGTAGCTGCCTCCACGCTCCAAGGCCGAAACTCGTTATCGGAATCAAGAAGCCGACCAACCAGCTTTCCTTTTCGCAAAACTTCTTCCGAAGACGTGGATGCTCCCGCTCGAATCCTGTCTACGAATGCTCGGTAAACCGCGACTTGATGGCCCCACACGGAGGCAAGAATCCAACCCGCAAGCAACCATGAGATGCTTTCTTGAAGAAGAGAGCCTTCGTTCATCCGTTTTTCATAGAGGCATGGGCAAGTGATGCTTCCAGAGTGCTGAGTGCTTTTTTGTTTTGTTCCTGAGTGCCAACCGTCAAACGAATGTATTCCGATAGCCCTCCTCCGAAGGAACGTACGATGACTCCATGTTTTTGCATCTCCGCAAATATTGCTTCTCCATCTCCCACTTTTACGAGAATAAAATTTGCTTGGCTCGGGACATATTCCAAACCCAAGGCCGAGAAACCTGCTTCTAGTTGCGAAAGGCCGACCCTGTTTGCTTGGCGACATTGAGTCGTCCATTGCTCGTCTTCCAAGGCGGCTTGTGCGGCAGCTTGGGCTATGGAGTTGGCATTAAATGGTTGCCGTGCTCTATGAAGAAGAGCGGCCATGGCTTCGCCGGAGTAACCGTATCCGAGGCGAAGGCCGGCCAAACCATGGATTTTAGAGAATGTTCGCAGGCAAATGATTTTCCGTCCCGCATCGATAAGTGGCAGCAAATTAGGGGTGACCTCAAGATATTCGGCATACGCCTCGTCCAAGCAAAATACAATGTGTTCCGGCAACCCTTCTGCAAACCGAACGATTTCATCGGCCTCGTTTGCCGTACCCGTTGGGTTGTTTGGGCTAGCCAAAAAGACAATGCGAGTTTTCTCGGTAATCGCCTCCTTCATAGCCTCTAGGTCGTGACCGAATTCCGGCATAGGAACTTCCATCGCAGTGGCTCCGAACAAATGGGCGACTAGTTTGTAGACGACGAATGAAAACTGACCGGTTACGACCTCGTCACCTGGTCGCAAGAACACATGGCCCAGAAGCTCGATGATTTCATTTGAGCCATTTCCAAGAATAATTTGTTCGGCTCTGATGTTTCGAACTCGTGCAATTTTTTCTCTTAGCTCGATGCCCCCACCTTCGGGATAGAGCCTTATGTCCGCTAAAGCCTCTTCGACAGCGGCAATTGCTTTAGGCGAGGGCCCCAAAGGATTTTCATTGGAAGCCAACTTGCACACTTCGCTTGGGTTCAGTCCATACTCGACCGCCACTTGCTCGATGGGCTTGCCCGGTAGATAAACGGGTTGTTCCAGAATGTGGCTATTCGCGAGGTCGGAGATATTCATCCGTATGCATGTAGATTCCAATGTTAGATTTAGCTGCGATTGGAAGCAAGGAAAAGCCCTTCGTTTATGTATCGGCTTGAGGACGGCTTGGAGCATGATAAGTTTGCAAATGTGAAAATCGCTATTTTAGGAGCTTCCGGATTACTTGGATCCGCTGTTTGTCGCGCTGCCCTGCGTCGCAAATATAAGGTGCACCCATTTTCTTTTTCAGGAGTCGAGAACTTACCGGAGGTGGGCCCGGTCCGATCTCTGGACCTTCTTGAAGGCGAGGACCTCACTCGTGCCCTGTTTGATCTCTGGCCGGAAGTCATTGTCAACTGCGCCGCCGTTTCTTCTCCCGATACCGTTGACGAGGATCCGGTTCATGCTCGAAGAGTGAACGTAGATGCAGCCGAAAAACTTGGGCAAATAGCATCGCACCTTGGTGCTCGTTATCTTCATGTTTCTACTGATCTAGTTTTTGATGGAACCGCTTCCCCGTACAGATCCACGGATGTTCCTGCTCCCGTTAACGAATATGGGCGACAGAAACTGGATGCAGAAAGTCTCGTCCTCCAAGCTTGTGAAGACAATGTGGTTGTTTTGCGCATTACCTTGTTGAACGGTAACAGCCCAACGGGTCAACGAAGTCAGCACGAAAAACTTCTGCGTGCGATGGTTGCCGGTCAGACCCCAACCTTGTTCGAGGATGAATTTCGTCAGCCAAGTTCAGCTGACAACGTAGCCGAGGTGCTTGTGGAATTGTGTGAACGTCCGCAATTGAACGGTTTGTTTCATTGGGCGGGAGCCGAACGGCTAAGTCGCTATGAATTGGGGCTTCGTATTTGCACTCGTTTTGGACTTTCTCCCGATAGCTTGGCAAAGGGTAAGCGAGCCGACCTTGCAGGCAAGTTGGGCGAACGTCCCGGCGATCTCGCTTTTGTGCTCGAACCCCTTGTTGGAAAACTCAAAACCCGACCATCCGACGTTTCCTCTCAGCTTGAGGAGCTTCGTGTTCCCGATGACTTGTACGATTGGTACCGAAGTCATGCCGAGGATCCTTCACGCTATATCCGTCGGTTCAAGATTTCTTGAGCGTCCCATGCCGGATTCTTTTCTCATCCTTCCTTTTCTGCGTGAATCCGCAGCCGTCAACATGGCGACTGACCTGTGGTTTTTTCAGGAGCATCCCGATGCTTCTTTAGCCCGTTTTCGCCATTTTGCATGGGATCGTCCTTCTGTAACTTTTGGGTACGGGCAGGACTTTGCCTGGGTGCTCGAGGAAACCAAATGCGCCGAGATTGACCTCTGTCGTCGCCCCACTGGTGGTGGGATTGTAAAGCATGGCGAGGATTGGACCTATTCGCTTGCCTTTCCTCCTTCTCACCGCGTGTGCGAAGGTTCGGCGAGCGAGGTCTACTTGCACGTACATCGAGCAATTTCGGTGTCCCTTGCGAAATGTGGCGTAGATACGGATTTGCTTTCTTGCAAGAAAGGCACTTGTTCTTCCACCTCTCGCAAAGTTATACCCGGACAGTGTTTTCTTGAGCCTGTCGCCCGTGACGTGATCCTCTCTGCGACAGATTCAAAAATTGCCGGTGCAGCAATCAAACGAACTCGAGCCGGCTTGCTCCTGCAGGGTACTATCGACATGCAGTCACTTCCCGAAGTAAATTGGAATTTTTTCGAGACTTTGTTTCTTGCAGAACTCTCTGCCTATCTTGGCGCCGAACCTAAATTTGCCGAGTGGCCTCAATCTTTCGAGGACTCTCGCAAGCCTTATGTGGAGCAGTTTACCTCTGCGGGTTGGCTTCGTGAGAGGAAGGGGACTCTTTCACGAAAGTGAGCACGTTTTCAACATGCCGCGTTTGCGGGAAAAGATCAAATGGCTGTGCCTTCACGATGGCATAACCACCTTCTATCAGATATTGGGAGTCCCTTGCCTGTGTGGAGGGGTCGCAAGAAACATAGATGATGCGAGCCGGCCCGAACGCCAGAGCTTGCCGAAGAAAATCATCACCGCAACCTTTGCGCGGTGGGTCCACCACCAGAGAACACGATTCGCCTAAAATGTTTAGCTCAGCAAAGATTTCAGAAGCATTACCTAACAGAAACTCACAATTTTCGATCTGGTTAACAACGGCGTTCGCTCTTGCCCAATCGAAACCGTCTCGACTTATCTCCACTCCCATTACTCGCGGGAAGCTTTGGGCAGCCGAGAGTGCGAACAGACCACCCCCACAGTAAGCGTCGACCAAACATTCGAGTCCATCTCCTTTGGCCTCCGACACCACGTAACTTACCATTTCGGGAAGCAGGAAAGAATTATTTTGAAAAAATTCGCCGGCTTTGAATTGGAAAACGAGGTCGTTCACAGTTTCTGAAACAATGGCTTGAGAATCGGTCGTCACACCTTCTTGGGTATCTCTGAGTAGCAAGGTGCCTCCCTTTTTTCTTTTCCAAGTTGACCTTAGGTTCTGTCGGGCATCCGTGAGTGCTGCGTTGATACCTTCTGTGGCGATTGGACATTGAGGGACATCCAAGATAGCGCGGCGCGAACCTTGCCGAAGGAAGCCAATAGCACCGATTTCCCCATCTTTACCAGTTTGAAAATGAGGAGTTAGCTTTGAACGGTAACCGTAGGGTTTGGGCGAGGGGAAAACGGGTAACACCTCTATGTCTACTCCTCCTATACGGTTCAGGGACTCTTTTACATGTCGTTGCTTCCACTCGAGTTGGGCCGTGTAGGAGACATGCTGATACTGGCAGCCTCCGCAATCCGAGTATAATGTGCAAACGGGCTCCACTCGCTCGGGAGAAGACTCCAGTACCTCGATGCAGTCTGCAACCGAATAGCTTTTGTGATTTCGGTACACGCGCGCCTTTATTGTTTCGCCCGGCAGGACATGAGCGACCTGCACCACCCAATCGCCGTCTCGGGCTATTCCGCGGCCAAGGTTCGTCAAATCTTCCACCTGCAGTGTAAGCTCTTCGTGGTATTCGTATGGTTCCGGTTGAAAGTTTTTCGGGGCTTGCGTCATAAAAAAATCTTTATCTTGCTCGACCGTTGTACGCAAAACCGTTTTTTACGGTAGTCTTGAGCGAAATCATTCTCAGTCTCCAAAACTCACGAGTCAAAGAACTCGTGAAGCTCCGTGAGTCTCCTCGTCGGCGTAGGGAGTTGGGTCTTTTCCCAATCGAAGGGTTGCGAGAAATCGAAGTCGGCATTGATGCCGAACGAAATTTCACGGAGGTTTATTTTTGCCCGTCTTTTTTCCGCAAGCAAGAAGAGGACATTCTTTTACACCGCTTTAATGAAACTGAAGCCGAGCTTTTCGAACTGGGCAAAGATGCCTTTGCCAAGTCATCGTATCGCGAACACCCTGACGGAGTCATAGCCCTTGCCCAGACCTTCGACTTGCAACCCAGTCGTCTTTCTTTAGGAGCTAGTCCGCTCGTTCTTGTTCTCGATGAAGTGGAGAAACCGGGGAACCTCGGTGCTGTATTGCGTAGCGCCGAAGCTTTTGGTGTTGATGCGGTCCTGTTGTCGGATGCCGCCGTTGACTTTTTCAATCCGAACGTAATTCGCTCATCCCAAGGCCTTTCTTTAAGAATGCCTGTTGCCGTTGGATCAAAGACAGAGATTCTTGATTTTCTCAGAGCCCATAACTTAAGAATATGTGGCTCCGGCTCTAAGAATGCAGTGCCTTTTTGGGAGGGAGATTTCACAAATGGGGTAGCGCTTCTTTTGGGTAGTGAACGCGAAGGGCTTGGGCCTTTTTGGATTGAGAATCAGGACGAGTCTCTTGTTATTCCGATGTCCGGCTCGGCTGGCTCCCTGAATCTCTCGGTCTCGGCAGCTTGCTTTCTTTCTGAGGCCGCAAGGCAAAGGTCCAGCCAGTAGCTAACCAAGTCCTTTGATTGAAGCTTTTAGCCAATCGACTGTGTCGCTGAGACCGTCTTCCATTGACACGATCGGCTCGTAGCCAAGGTCGCGTCGAGCCGCATCGGTCGAAAACCAGTGGTCTTTGGCGAGCTGAACGGCAACGAATCGAGTCATTGGGGGCTCCCCTGTAAGCCGAAGCCCTTTCCACATTAATTCCAGCATGAAGCCCACGGAGTAAGAGGAGCGAAAAGAAATCTTCTTGGAAAGTGGCGGGAGGTCGAGATGGGAAAAGAGTTGGTTCAGCCATTTCCACAGAGCAATGGGGTCATTCTGCGAGATGAAATAGGCTTGTCCGCCGGGGTGGCGACCTGATGCGAGAGCGTCGAGAGCCAGAATATGAGCGTGGGCAACGTTATCGACATGCGTTAGGTCCATGCGGTTTTCGCCCGAGCCCACGATGCGCAGTTTGCCTGCCATGTGTCGCGCTATAGCTTTTGGCAGTAGGTGAGGGTCGCCCGGCCCCCATACGAGATGCGGCCTGAGGGCGAGGGTTTTAAGTCCGTTTTTTCCATTAGCGCCAAGAATTTTACGTTCAGCTTCTGCCTTAGTTCGAGCATAATGGCACAGCCAGTTGTTTCCGTAGGGCAGCGACTCGTCTGCTCCGCGAAAAGGTTCTCCTGAAAAAACAACGCTGGGAGAACTTGTGTGGATAAGGAAATTGATGTTTTGGGCTCGGCAGACATCGAGGACTCGACGCGTGGCCAATACGTTGGCTGCATGATAGCTTGAAGCCGAACCCCAGATACCCGCTTTTGCGGCAATGTGAAAGCAGGCACTCGCATCTTTACAGGCCGCCTCCGGAATCGTCTCTTTGGCGAGGTCCACTTGGTGAAAAACAAAACCTGTTTCTTGTTTTGGTTTGGTTCGGCCTAGCACATGAACCTCGTGTCCATTTTCCAAGAGACGCCGGACGATTCGTCCACCAATGAATCCGGAACCGCCTGTAACGATAACCTTCATGGCAAATATGCTTGAGCTTTTGCAATTTTCGCCTTTATCGCTCCTTTGCGAGCAAGGCTGAGACGGTGAATCTTTGCGTTGTGGCGTGTGTCCACTGGCAGGGATTGCTCGAAGAAGATAAGCCTAATTAAGCGAAGGCGTTCGTGCTCGCGGATCTTTTCGAGAATTGTTTGAGCCAATTGTTTCTTGTCGGCCATTGTTTGCGGGAAATGATTGGGTTCGGGTTCCACTACGAGGGCAGGTTCCTTTTCCCGACCCTCGCCTAGGCCGATCAGGGCGCTGCGACGAACCTCATCCAATGCATTGACTATGGGTTCGCACCTTTCGGTCTCAAGTGGACCATTCGAGGTAATGACGCATTCCGCTTTCCGGCCGAGAAATCGCAGGTAGCCTTTTCGGTCGAAGTATCCAAGGTCGCCCATGCGATGAAAAATTCGTTCACCGTCAAATACCTTTGAATCAAAAGTCGCCCCCGGCATGCGATAGTAGCTTTTGGTTACGACTGGTCCGGAAACCGCGATTTCGCCCACTTCTCCCTGCCGCAACTCTTCGACTTCCTCGAGGTTTGGAATTGGTGAGTTACATGCCGGAAGAATGCGAAAGTCTATATTTGTCAGTGGTTTGCCAAGGCAAGAACCTTCACCTTGCTCCGTGCTTTCGCGCATATCCAAAATGTCATTTGCATCGGCGACGGATAATGGGAGTGCCTCCGTCGCTCCATAGGGAGCGAGAATACGTGCGTTTGGAAGGATTGGAATTAAGTTTTGGACAAGGGCCGGAGGTGCCGCGGCTCCGGCAAGGAATATCCGACGAACGCTAGGGAGCTCTATGCTGTGGGCTTTGCAGTGGTCGGCAATTTTTCGCCAAAGGACCGGGGATCCGAACGCACTTGTTATTTTGTGCTTTCGCATGGCGGCGACTAGCTTTCCTGCATCGGCTTGCGCCGGCTTGCGTGGATCCATTTCGGGTATCACGCTAGTCATGCCGAGCGCAGGGTTGAAAAGGGCAAAAACAGGAAGTGTGACCAAATCCTGCTCTCCCGGTTGGATGCCGAAATTCTTTTTCAGCATTTGCACTTGTGCGGCAAAAGTGCCGTGGTCGTAGCAGACTCCTTTAGGAGGGCCGGTGGAACCTGAGGTAAACAAAATTGCGGCAAGATCGTTTTCATTGACCTCTGCCGCGCGGAAGGGTTCCGAGGATTGATAGTCCCTCAATTGTCGTAGGAAACGATTTCCTCGCACTACGACTTTCTTACGCACCCCCGAGAAGGTGCCGCGAAAAAGTCGTGCAAAAAACCTAGCCAAAGGGATACCGATGAGTGCGTCCGGCTTAGTACTCTTCACGCATCGCAAAAAGTTTCTCAGGCCCATGCCCGGGTCAATTACTACTGGACAAGCCCCCAGCAAAAAAAGCGCGAATACGCTAACGATGAGTTCGTATCCCGGGCGAACCATGACCAAAACCTTATCTTGGGGCCTTATGCCCCGTTTGCGCAGAAAGCGTGAGCATGCGGCTACGTCTTTCTCCAACTCGGCAAAGGAGCGAGCGGGAAAAGCTCCTTCTGTAGCCGGAAGAATTGCCGTTTGGTTCGGTTGGTTTTGGGCCGCGAGAGCCAAATGGGCTGCCACGTTTACCGGTTCGCGGCCTTCGGTCATAAGCTCAACCTATTCCTTTTCGGCAAGCCAACGCTCAGCCTCTATCGCTGCTTGGCATCCCATTCCTGCGGCGGTTATGGCCTGACGATAGGCATGGTCTGCGCAATCGCCGGCAACATATACGCCAGGCACGGAGGATCGAACCATGCTGTTCTGTTCAGGGACAAGGTAACCGTCATCGTCGAGTTCGAGCACGCCTTCAAAAGGTTTAGTGTTAGGGACATGCCCAATGGCAATAAAAACACCCTTACAGGAAACTCTGCTCGTCTCTTGGTTTTTAAGGTTCCGGATTGTAATGGCCTTTGCCTTGCCGTCTTCGTCGGCAAGAACTTCTTCAACGGCAGAGTCCCAAATCACCTCGATTTTTTCGTGAGCAAGTGTCCGTTCGGCCATGATTCTTGATGCTCGTAACTCATCTCGCCGGTGAACAAGGGTGACTTTGGAGCAAAATCTTGTAAGGAAAAGGGATTCTTCGCAGGCGGAATCACCACCGCCGACCACGACCACTTCCATGTCTCTGTAAAATGCGCCATCGCAAGTGGCGCAAGTGGTGACTCCTTTGCCGCCATACATTTCTTTCTCGCCCGGTATGCCCAGAAGGCGAGGGGCGGCACCTGTGGCAATAATAACCGTGCGGGCCTCGAAACTCTTTTCCCCGGCATAAAGAATTTTGCGTTCCTCGGAAAAATCTACGCGATCGATCAAAGCGCTCTCAAAGCGAGAACCGAAACGAGCGGCTTGTTTGCGAAGATTGTCCATGAGCATGAAACCGTCGATGCCTTCGGGAAATCCGGGAAAGTTTTCCACTTCCGAGGTTGTAGTTAATTGCCCGCCGGGCAGGTCACCCTCGAGTATTAGGGGCTCTAGGTTAGCCCTTGCTGTGTAAATGCCCGCAGTGAATCCTGCGCAACCAGTTCCCAAGATGATGACGTTTTCCATGTTTTCTGTTATCAGAAGATTGTTGTATTACTTAGTTTTTCGAAAAGTGAAAGTCGATTTCGGTTTACGTGGACGCGGAGGCAACGTTTTTCCTTCATTAGTTAAAGATGAATTGGATCGACAGCCATTGCCATTTGGAAGGGTTTCTCAATCGAGGAACCCTTCCTGAAATCCTCGAACATAGTCGAGACGCGGGCGTTTCACGCTTGATCGCGATCGGAACCGACCCCGAAGACTGGAAGGTCAACCATGATCTGTCCAAACAATTTTCTGAAGAAATCCATTATACCGTTGGTTTGCATCCGAACCATGTCGATGGTTCATGGGAGAACTACTTGGCGGACTTGTCTTCTTATTTTACCCAAGAGCCAAAGCCCGTTGCCGTAGGAGAAATCGGGCTGGATTACTTTCGCTTGCCGAAAGAGGAGGGAAAGGCAGAGCCTATGAAAGCCAATCAGCGGGCGGCCTTTCGACACCAGTTGGCCTTGGCCAAGGAATTGGGTTTGCCCGTGGTCGTCCATTGCAGGAGTGCGTTTGCTGATTGCGTTGCAGAAATCGATGACTCGGGCGTTGAGTGGAGCAAAGTTGTTTTTCACTGTTTTGCCGATGGGCCTAATGAAATGAGACAGTTAATGGAACGAGGTGGCCGTGGCTCTTTTACCGGTATAGTAACCTTCGGAAATGCTGAGAATGTGCGTGAAGCTGCTCTCCTGCAGGGTCTCGAAAAACTTATGCTAGAAACGGATAGCCCTTATCTTGCCCCCGTCCCCTTTCGCGGAAAATTTAATGAGCCTGCATACCTTCCCCATATAGGGGCGTATTTGTCCAAGGTTTTTGAGGTGGAGGAGGAGCAGTTGGCTGGAATTACCACTCGCAACACCCTTGACTTTTACTGTTTGTAGCCCTCATGAATGAGAAACTGCTATGGCATCCGACAAGGCAACTATAACGGAACTAATCGCTGCGATACGCACATTTGCCCAAGATCGAGATTGGGAACAATTTCATGCTCCCAAAAATCTTTCGATGGCTCTTGCTGCAGAAGCCGGAGAACTCATGGAGCATTTTCTTTGGTGTGAGAGCGAAAAATCACGAAAATTTTGCGATGACCCTGTAAAGAAGACAGAGATTGCGGATGAACTTGCCGACATATTGATTTATGCATTTCGCTTTGCCGATGTAGTCGGCATTGATCCCGTAGTTGCGATTAACGAAAAGATGCAGAGAAACAAAGATCGCTATCCTGTGGAAAAAGCCAAGGGTAGATCCGACAAATATAATGAATTGTGATTTGACATATGGGATTTGATTCCTAACTGATTTCAATACTTACTGACCCTCATTTATTGTTATGGATATTAAGACCCAAAGAGCCCAAGTCGTAGTTAACTTACACAAATTAAGGCGAAAAGCGAAAGAGCTCGAGGCTACTCAAGCAACGGGTATCGACAAAAAGGCCGATATTGAAGCCATCCGAGGAGAGGTCAATGTTCTCCAAAAGGAACTGGAGGCGATTGATGACAGTGGTCATACCACTTTCATGAAAGCCAAGAAGATGCTCGAGCCCAAAAAGGGCATTTCCGGCAAGAATCGCCGTATTAAATGGCGAAAGGCGCAAATTGGTAAACG
>CAZXKR010000010.1:0-16292 GCA_964641305.1 uncultured Puniceicoccaceae bacterium
GTCGCCGGCATAGAGGGAGTATACCCATGGATATGGTGGCCGATCGGTCTTTTCGTATTTGAGCAAGCCTTTGCGAGCGACCTCCATGTTTTTCAGGCGCGTTTGCGACATGAATCGCCAGATGCCGTTTTCACGGTCGACGTTGTCGTAGTTGTGATAGATTTCAAACTGATGGGCCGCCTTGTCGAATCGGCTTAGGTAATAGTAGGCGATGCCAAGCCTCCAGTGGGATACGTCTAAAGCAGGATTCAGCTCGATCATCTTTTCGTAGTCTTCGGCTGATCCCTTGAAGTCACCAAGGAACAGTCTGGCATCTCCTCTTCGCGAATAGGCGTCGATAGCTTTCGGCTGGTCTGCGATACGAACGCTGTTAGCCTTTTCCGCCTCTTTGTACTGTTTTTCGATTGCCTGCAATTCGGCAGTAGGAACCGGATGGTCCGCTAGAGCGTGACTCGAAAACACCATGGGGAAAAGAGCAAGAAGTGGAAAAGTGGATATTTTCATAACTCCTCTTTGAATTTTGGCCCGACTATGGAACCGTTGACGTCCCACTCCTCGATCAATCCGAAGGAGATTCCCTCCTTCATCAGGGTTCGAGACTTCATTTTGCCGTTGGGGTGCTTCTCGACCGCTGCTCCGGTGAAGGGTTTCTCTGCGTCGATTTTGTACCACAGTTGATCTTTCCTCAGCTCTAGTTCGGTTTCCTGATCGGCCACGGGTTGCTCATTGGGATCGGTAATGGCGGGACTAGGGGTTTCGATATTTCCCAAACCACACTGGCTCGGGATAAAGAAAATGAAGGTAATGAGCGCAATGCCTGCCGCAATCCACCAAACGATCGGGGAAAGCGAGGAACGTTCGGCGGGAAAGTCGCCAGTAGGTTCCGGGGGGGCGGGAAATTTGTCGTCGGGCATGATTTTCGATTCTTAGTTGGTGAGAGCGAACATCAATACGTTGGCACCGATTCGGGTATAAAAGGCATGAGCGAAATTACTGATCTCCTCGCCTGAATAATATTTGAAGATTCGCCACTTCCCCGTCGGTTCCTGAACCCACAAAGGTCTTTGACCCGGCTCGGAATAAAGAATGTCGTTTAGGCCGTCCTCCCGTTTCACTTCATAGGTTCCGCCTTTGAAGGAAGCCAGTTTTAGCGTTTCGTCGAAACCCTCGGAGGATTCTCGGATACGAAAGGAAATGGGAGGAATCCAAGCGCCGAATTCGTCCTTCCCCCACCCCATGGCGCAAATGGGAGAGGCCAGCACCGCAATGCGCTCCTTGACACGCAAACCGACAAAGGAATAGGTGCCCTGTGGCCATTTCTCACGTTCGACGAATGTCAAAACGGTTTCGGGAAGTTTTTTCTGGTTGGATTGAATCTTGAGATCCTTGTTGTCGGGAAGCCCCTTGTAGAAACTGCGGAATAGCTCGTGGTCTCTTTGCAAAGGAACGAAAACCTTTTCAGGAAAAACATTGGCAAAGAGTTCTTTTACCTCGGGGCGTTCTTCCCAAGCGGCATAACTGTGACCAAGATCACTCCCGAGGAAGGATGCTTTGATTCCCGCATCGAGATAGAGAAACCCACCTCTCTCCAAGTACTCGCGAAGAGCTTGTTTTTCACCGTCGGAGAACTCGAGGTTGGGCTGTTCGTCACAGTTTACGTAAAGGATGGGGTTTTGCAAAAGCTGCTCGTCCTCGAGGGATTGTATAAAGAGAGGATCCGTATCGAATCGGGCTGTGGTTTCCTTGTTCATGTGCCTGAGCAAGCTAGGCAAGGCATCGGGATAACGTCGCAAGACGTTGTCGCTGCGAAGGAGTTGAACGATACGAATGGCATCGCGAGCAGGCGGAGCGGCTTGCAGGGCAGGCAATCCGAAGAATCCGGTAAGCGCTATCAACAAGTAAAGGGCGAGTCTCATTGGGTAATTCCTCTGCTCTTGAGTTCGGCCAAAGCAAGTGGCGTGATGGGATCCGCAGGGTGTTCGCTCACGAACTTACGAAGTGCCTTTACTCCCTGAGCGGGGTCACCGAGTAAACCATCCAAGGCTGCCCGCTTGATGACGTATTCCTCGTCCAGCAGTGAGTTGGACATTATTTTCAGCCAACCCGGAGTCCGCCGAGAGGCAAGCGCGCGAATGGTTTGGGCTCGCACACCGGTGTCTTCATCGATCAGCAGATCGAAAGCCACTTCTTCCGCCGCATCCTGACGAGCGGTGTAGAGAGAATTGGCCGCAAAGGTTCTCACATCCACGAAATCGCTGGCAACAAGCTGCTCCATGGTCTTGAGGTCGAAGTTTCGAGATCGAGCGTTCAAGTTAGCGACAATGGCTCGCCGAACAGTCTTGTCGCGATCAACAAGGGCGGGCAACCAGACACCGGGTCGCCCCCACCCATTGTCGAAGGTCAGCAGACGTTGCCAAGCAATCGTGCGGATTTTGGAACTGGTGTGTTCGGTCAACTCCCTGTAAATCTTAGTGGCTTCCTCGCCGAAAGCGGATACTGCATACAGGATGGTCATGACCTGTGTGGATGCGCCGGCCACGCCGAGTAGGTAGTCGCCCACTGCTTGAATGACTTTTGGGTCTACCTTTTCTCCGAGACGAGCAAGCTCAACGGCGGCCATCGACAAGACAGCGGGTTCCTCGTCCATCGTCATCTTTCGTAGGATAGCTCGATAACCGGGATGACGACGGTTGGAATCTCGCGCTACTGAAACTACTTTCTTTCGGACTCCTACGTCCGGATGATGCGATAGTTTTTCAACGCGACGAACCACAGTCTCGGATGGCGTGGAACTCGGCACACGATCCAAAGCAGTAAGAAGAACCCCGAGATCGGAGTCGGACAACAAACGATCGAGAACTTGAGCCGACAAAGGAAGTCTCAGCACATAATGGTATTTCAGTATGTTTTGCCTGACGATGGCATCAGGATCGAAAAAAGCCTTTCTTGCAATCTCCTGAAGATCGGGTCTCAGGATTGTGGGCCTAGCTCGAGCCACACGGCGTCCATTGATTTCCACAACCTCGAAGGAAGATCGAAAAAGTCCTGTGGAAAGCCTAGGCACAAGGGCCGAAACTTCCCGGCGAACCTCAACGTCGGGGTCGCCCAGCTTAGACAGAATTTTTTCGACGAGAGGCTTTTCGTAGATGTAAAAACCATTTAGGTAGAGTTCGGACAAGGACACTATCGCGGCTCTTCGCACGCGAGCAATCCTGTCGTCCAGAGCAAACGTCAGGTAGGCCGCGGAAGCGGGACTGGGGTATTTGCCTAATAATCTGGCAGCCCCGGAACGCACGCTTTCCTCGACGTGCCGCAAGTCTCGTCCGGCTTGATCAATGGTCTCCTGTTTGGACGATCGAACGGGCTTTTTTAGTGAGGTGGCGTTCGTTTCATTCGTGGTCGAAGCGTTCGTTTCCGCAATTAGATCAACACTGATTTTGGGTGAAATCAAAACAGGTGCTTGCCAAGCCCGCATATCGGAGATCGGCAACAATACCGAAAGACATGCAAATCCATGTAGACAAATTCTCATTGAAGTCCCGCCTGTCTGCGGAATACCCATTCTAGCCCTGCGGCAAGAAAGAGAACAAGGAAGAAAACCCAGTTGTCGGCAAGGCTTATTCGCTCCACACGCAAGGGGAGGTCCTCAGCCATTTTGGGTTCCCATCCGGGATCAAGTTCATCGATTTTCAAGTAGTCGCCTCCGGTCAATTTCGCCAGCATGCGTAGGTCACGTTCGTTATAGGACACGTCTATGCTTTCTTCCCCCGTTTCCGCCACTCGCAAGAAATTCTCACGTTCCAAGGCTTCACCATCTGGAAACGATAGAGAGTAAGTCACCTTGTACTCCCCCGGAGATCCGGGCAGAAAAGAGCTCGCATAACGCCCTGCCACGGCACCTTCGGGATACAAGTGGAGGGTGCGCTCGTAACCATCCGGGCCTTCAACCTTGGCCTCGACCAAGGCGTCATGGGAAGGTTCGAAGTCGGATCCCAAGGTCTCGACTGCAAGATCGACAGCTTTACCTCTATCACGCGGGCGGTTTTCGTCTTCGATGCGCAACCTTTCCTCGCCGCCGGAACCGAGCCATTCCGCAAGGGCAGTCCAGAATTTCCGAAACTCCTTGCCGTCCCTCTCATCCCGCAGAGGTCTTCGCCAGTCGTGAGGCGAACCCCAATACCCTACCCGCCCCGCGCCGTATGCTTGCAGGACGAGAACCGCCTTTCCGTTGGCTCTTGAAATGACAACGCCCCGAGCGGCAGGATTCTTCTCGGTCACGAAAAAACCGGGAAGGCGTCCCGGCAAAAACGGTTTCATCTTTCCAGCCTCGTCCTCGGGGGCAAAAATCGGTTCCTCCAAGGCAACAAGCGAGCGATCCTCCTTGGCGAAGAATTCCTCCACTTCACGAACCGGTGCGACGCCACCAAGCTTTTCCCGAGCCAATGCCGCAGGTCCGAACAACAAAAGTCCCCCACCCCGTCTATGGACAAATCGCTTCAAGCCTTCCACTACAGTGTCATTCAAATCGCTGAAAACGGAGGCATCCAGAATAACGGTATCGAAGTCCATCCAGAACTCGGGATCTTCAGGCAGTTCAGGTTTAAGGCCTTCCCCAAAGGCATGAAAAGTTTTCTCGCTCATTCGGATAAGAGCTCGAAAGTCGAAACGCTCGTCGGACGCCAAAGTTCTCTTCAAGAAAGGATACAGCGGATGAATGCGGTTTGAAAAATATAGGGCGGTCACGACCTCGGGTGGCTGCACGAGTACAAGAAGTGAATCCGAATCATTCGAAGGATCACGGTCGCCCGATGGGGGGTCCACCGTCAGTCGGTATCGAGCAGGGCCTGCCGCTTCCGGGATCAAAGGAGCGAAGTCCAAACGTTTTTCCTGACCGGGATCGAGATTGACCGTAGTTTCAAGCAGTTGCTTTTCACCTTCCAATAGTCGCACCTTGGTTGTTACGTCCTTGGCGAAATCATTTCGAACCAAAGCACTCAACTTCAGTTCCTCTTTAGCGATGGCCCGAGGAAGGCGATCGGCAAAACTAACGGAAACATCCCCAGCGGCTCTGGCTTCACCGACTCCCACGACGTTTACGGGAATGCCACGAGAGCGAAACTCCTTGGCCACTTCCAGAGATGAGCTGCCTTGGTTGTTGCGACCATCGGAAAACACAATGACAGCCGCCGGGGCCTCGTTGTCGTTGCCTTTGGCAAGAGTTTCTCGGAGGGCATCCCCCAAGGCAGTCTTATTGCCTGCTTCTGGCCGTTTCCAAGCCGAGGGCCGGAGCGTATCGCTTCTTTCGTCGAAACCGAACGCCTCCACCTTTTCGTGTCGTTGGCGGGCTTGAGAAATCCAGCTTTCAGGTGAAGTAACGTCCAATGCCGATTTGATTTGATCTGCCCGAGATGGCCCATCCTTAAGGTCCTTCGTGAGCATACTTCCGGAAAGATCGGCCAGAGCGATCAAACGATAGCGCTCCGCATCGGGAGAAGTGGTTTCCCAGTAAGGTCTCAAGAGCAGAAACGCAAACAGGGCCAAGGCGACTGAACGCAAGGCAATGACCATGCGTCGGGTCGGGTCCGGGGCGGACTCACGTAATCCGGAAAAGTGGTAGATGGCAGTGGCAAGCAGTAGAATGCCGGCAATACCCAACCACTCGGGAGGAGCAGGCCAATCGAAACCCATCTTAATTCCCTTCCGCGATTCGACGGAAGTATTCTTCGACTTGCCGTTTGTACTTGCGCGGCGCGGCAGTCGTTTCGTGGTTGCGGCGCAGGCGTTCCTCTACGGCTTCCTTCCAGAAGAATTGCTCGACTAGTTTCAAAGCTTCCGCCACCGCAGCGGAAGCAGCGGAACGAGCTTGGCTAGGGTTTTCATCAATGGCGACTTGCTCGAAGAACTGAGTGAGGTTCTTTACGCGTTCGTCGGATTCACCCCCGGGCAAATTACCTATTGCCTTGGCCAGTTCATCGCTCCGTTCCTTCATTTGCTCGTCTCCCATGCCGGGAAGTTCCTGTTGGGTTTCGCGAAGTTTCTTCGCCAGTTCTCCGAGTGCCGCGTTACCTTGATTTTGGAGTTTTCTCTTAACGTCCGCAAGGTCTTCGGCGACATCCTCCAGTTCACCGGCAACCTTATCCTCCTCGCGTTTGGCCTGGGGGAAAGCTTCATAGAGCAAGGCATTGGAAGCTCTTTTACCGGATTTCTCAATGCCCTTTCCCCGAGCTTCGCGAGCGGAGCGGAACAGGTCCTCGGTAGCGTTTTCGTTGAGATCGCGCAGAGCCATACCCGCTTGCTCGATCTTCGATAGCAAATCTTTTGCTTCCTCGTTGATTCCGTCCTGCTCGCCTTTAAGAGATTCGCCGGCTCCCGCTCCCGCTCCTTCTGTCTTTTCAGCGTTTTCTCGTTGGCGTTTGGCCAAGCCCTTTCCTTGGCTTTCGAGTTGGCCCAGCATATCTGCGGCGATGGCTGACATCTTCCCTTCGATCTCACTGATCGCTTCGCTCAATGCCTCGGCCGCCAAGTCGCCATGCGGCTTGGCTTTCTCGGGATCGTCTTTGGCCAGCTCACCTTTGGAGTCCTGCATCTCCTCTCCGGCTCGGTCGAAGGAACGAACGTCGCCGAGACGGCCCGACTTTCCGTAGACGTCGTCACGCAATCCTTCGGTGTCTTCACGTATTTCATCTTGTTCCTTGGCCAACTCACGATTCGGTTCGCCTTTTCGTCCATTGCGGGAAGCTCTCCCGATTTTCGAGTTCAATTCGTTTTGACGTTCCTTGAGGTCTCTAGCCTGTTCGAGGGCTTCGCCCAACTTTTTCAGTTCCTCGGCAGGATCTGCTTCACCTTGTTCTTCAGTGGGTTCCTGCTTCTCGGCGGTTTCCTCTTGTTTGTCACCTTTTTTGCCTTTCCCTTTGCTCTTCATCTTTTGTTGCTTGCGAATGAGCGCATACATCAACACGAGTTTGCGAAGAGTTTCCTCGGAAGGCTCGAGCGATTCCTCCAGTTCGTTGTCTCCTGCAAAGATTTCCGTCTGCTCGATGTGAAAGGTGGCCTCGTTCAGGAGTTCGCCCAAGTCGATGCCGTCGACGGAAGGGAATTCACCATCGTTTTCGTCATAGACCTTTGTCATGCTATGCTTGAGCCCAAGGGCATCAGCGGAAATGGCAATGGCCCTTCGGTCCCGTTCTTCCCCTTCCTCTCCCAGGGCATCGTAAGTGGAACGAATGATTTGCTTGGTCTGGTTGATGAAGTCGCGAATGGGGATTTCCTTTTGTTCGGCCGCCATATCGCCGCCATCACCTTCGATCTCCTCACCTTCGGGAGGCAGGATTTCGATGAAGTAAATTTCAGAGCGGGCTTGTTGCCCCTCAGGTTCTTTGTTGTCGGTAACGACGGCGTGATAGGAAACCACGTCGCCGACAGCCAAGCTCAGTTCGCTCAGGTCAATAATGTGAGACAAGGTCTTTTCCTTCTCCACGGGCTCCAGAAAGACGTTGACCGCCTCTTTTTTGCCACCGTGGGAAACGATGACCTCGGCTTTGGCTACCCCGTAATCGTCGGCGGCAAAAATCTCCATGAGCAACTGTCCGTCGGAGGCAATTTCCAGATCCTTGGCAGGTTCGGTGATCTCCACTACGGGAGGTTTGTCGGGAATAACGGAGAAGACGAATTCTTCATGTTCCACGGCATCACGCTGAGGAAAATCGGAATCCTTCAAGGCAAGACGTCCGGACCAGTCCTTGCGGAGCACTCGGTTGAGTTTGAAAAGACCTTCTGCATGGCGAGCCAACTCATTGCTGGAATTGGCTTCCGATAGAATGTGAGCGGCAACGTGAGGCGGAGTGGCGGCAACCTGCAAGGACAATTCGATGCGACTGCCCTCGGGTACTCGCCAATGACCGAATCCGACTTGTTCGAAAGAATCCAGCCCCGAGTAGGAGGGAGGACTAATATCCCAGCGAGCCTCTTCCAATACGGGAGGGTCGTAGGGGTTGAGTTTTTGCCAATCCCCCTCAATCGAGAGGGTGACGATCCTGTAGACAAAAGGTTCCGCCAGACCCGGAACGACGTATTCGAATCGGCCAAGAGTCGTAGTCTCGAGCATTTCAAGCCGCTCGACCTTGCCGTTCTCCTCGAATTCGATGAATGCGTTCTTTTTGCCCCTGTGCCCACGGGTCACGTCGGCAAACACGGAAACGTCGGTGCCACGAGAAAACTCGTAGGAAGCTGGATGTTCCTTAGCTCTGGTCTCGCCCGTTTTCGTGGTAAAGACCGAAAGTCCCGGTTCATCCAGCAAAGAGTCGAAAGTCTTTTGCAGGGGGCTGCGCTCAAAGCTCCATGCCGTGAGAAGGCTGCCCACCAGTAGCCCTGCCACCACCGCGCTCCAAAAACGACCACCCGGTCGGGCTCCACGTTCCCAAGATATCGTTTCCGCCCGTTGCTCCGCCTTCTCCAAGACCCGGCGCTCCATGAAGGTGTACTCGTCACGCTTGCGATCATGCAGGTCTACGGCGCAATTGAGGAGATCCATCAGTTCAGGGTTCCCCTTCTCCACCTCGACCGCTACCTGCTCGGGTTTTGGCCGGGCAGCCCAAGCACGCCATGCCAGTAGCAGAAAGACCAAAGCAGTTATACCTAGTGCAGCGAAGACGTATTTGACCGCTTGATCTTCAAGAATGGGAAACGCAGCATCGTAAGCATCGAGCAAAAGAGCCAACCCCGGCCAGGTGACGAATGCCGCAGCCATGGCCACAGCCATCCTGGAAAAAGCCACTAGGCGTGCTTCCCTGCGAAGGATGTGAAGAAATTCAGGCATTTACCGTTTCCTTTTCAAGTGCTGTTGTCCTGCGTGGCCTAGACCAGAGGTTTTCAGTAATAAAAAGAATCACCGCCGCTATTGCAAACCACAACCACAGGGACTCGTCATCTTCTTGGCCGAGGTCTTCGCCAAAGGTGTCCACCTTGCCTAGGGTGGACCCGGCTCCAAGGCTTTCTCTGGTTTCCCCCGGCTCAATGACCTCGGCAATGCTTTCGGATGGGGCAAGAGCCACTTCCACGAAGCGATCCAGAAAACGAAAAGTTCCAGGCTGTTCCGCTCGAAAAGTCTTCTCTCCGTCCACCAAGGTTTCACCGGATTCCAACCGAGGCCAAGATCGGTCAATCACGCCTTTTGAACCTCGCACGAGCTCCATGAGAAGCGGAAGAAAGCTATTTCTCATGGGAAGGTCGGTCCACCTTACGTTTAAGCGATAAGGAAAGAACGTCAGTTTCCCGCCCTCCGGAGAAATGCGCTGAACGACAAAGGGGTTCCCTTCCGTCGACTGGAGTGGTATGGAGACTCCCTCGGCCTCTGCAGGTCGGACGAGACCGTACCTGTAAATGCCGGTCAAATACAGATCGCGAGCGGCTTTTCCGGAAAAGGTTTTCGCAAGGTGAGAACCTGGTTCCAAGGCCGAAATCCGAAAAGGTTCGCGAGTGGAACCGGCGCCACCGACAACGCGAACGAAACCGAGGTCTAGAAGACCGGAGTTACGCAATGTCGAAACGGACGCGGCAAAAGGTTCCGAAGGGGTCACGATTACGATGCCACCGCCTTTCAAATAAGCCTTCATTGTTTCCTCAAGCTTTTCATCGGCAAACCACGAGCCAATTCCAGTGACGATGAGCAAGTCCAGTTCGCTAGTCAGGTCACCAATTCTAAGACCATCCGCATTTTCCTGCACGGAAAGCCAGCGATTCCAGCCATTGTCTCCAGCGCTTTCGATGGCTACTTTAAGGAATTCCCGTTCCTCGATAGTTTCTTCGGTCTCGTTCGTCGAACTCCAAAACCCGAACCTGCGGGGGGGCGGAGCTTTCAACCAAAGATGGCGAACGTTGTCCACGGTTAGCTCGTCTTCGTCCATAAGCTTCAGGATGGCCGAAGCGAAATCTCCCTCGGGTAAAATGAATTGCGCTTGGGTTGCGCCATTCGCAGGAACCGAGACTGTCTTTTCTTCACGGATTTCACCACCGGCTTCGATCGAAATAGTGGTTTCAACGGGTTCATTGGAAGAATTGCGAACCACGGCCCATGCTCTCACCTTGCCGGGACCGGCAGGTGCAGCCTTGGCTTCCGCCAGTGACAGGTTTCCCTCGCGTTTACTTCCCACCTTACGGGAATGACCGACTGGGCGGAGATCTACGGTGATCCCTTCCTCATCGAGGCGACGGTAGGTGGTCTGCCAGTCCGAGCGTTGGAAGTCTGACAATATAACCAAGTGTCGTTCCTCCGCCCCGGCAGAAAAGAGTTTTGCCGCCCGATCAATACCTGCCTGCGGATTCCCTCTCCCGTAACCGATAGTGGCGTTTGCCACAGCGCTTCGCACGAGGCCAAACTCTTCGGTCGGGGCGACTTCAGCCAATACGCCGGCGGCGAAACCCACGTAACCGACATGGCCCTCGGTCTTCACTAGCAGGCTGTCGACCCTCTCCTTTGCTTCCGATAGGCCGGTCCAGCCGGACATGCTGGGAGATAGATCCAGAGCGATTATTGTTTCACGCCCGACCTTGGTTGCTTCGGGGGGAGAGGTTTCTTTCCAGTAGGGATCGGCAAAGAGGCAGGCCAGAACTGCAAAAAGCATGACCCTTAGAAGTAACAACATCCAATCGGTAGGCGTTTTTCGACCCGTTCTGGGAATGCGAGAGGGCTTGATGAAACGCAGGGAGGGAAAGAGGTATCGATTCGTGACCTGCCTATAAGCCATGTGAGCAATGACGGGCAAGGCCAAGGCGGCAAAAGCCCAAAGAGCCATCGGTTGAGCGAAAGTCAGCATGTGTGAAAAAGCTTAAGAACTATTAAGTAGTAAGCGTGGCGCAGCCTGTGTTTTGCCTTCATGCCAACCCGGTTGCTTTTAGAGTGAACCGTAACGCAAACCGAGGAAACGGTGGAGCGCGTGTCCGAGATGGGCGTCGGTTGTGAGGCTTTCGAACTCCACGTTGACCGAGGCGAGATTGTCTCTAAGACGATCGAGAAAGTCGTTCATTCCGGCTGTGTAATCATCTCGAATGGCCGGTGGCGAAGTGGAGATTTCATGCGAACCTTCCATTTCGGAAAATCGAAGAGCTTCCGAATCCGGAAGGTCGAGCTCATCGGGGTCAAGCGTTTGCAGGCAGAGGCATTCGTAACGGGCGGAAGTGGCGAATCGCAAATGTTCGGGCAATTCCTCCTCCGCTTCCAGGAAATCAGACAAGAAAACAACGAGGCTCTTACCCGGGAGACTTGCGGAAAGGGTATCCCAACTGCTTCGGTGATCGTTTGCTCCTTCCGCTTCAAGTCCTGCGAGTTCGGTAAAAACTCGATTCATGTGACCGGTGCCGCTTCTAGGTTGAATCCATGCTTTCGTCTCATCGGAATAAGCAAAAAGGCCCACGCGATCTCCTTGCCTGTTGGCTATGTATGCAAAGCAAGCGGCCAGCATGCATGCGTAGCGAAGTTTAGTACAGGGCGATCCAGAGCCTTGGTACCCCATGGATGCACTGGTATCCAGTACGAGATAACAGGTTAGATTTGTGTCCTCTTGAAAGCTTTTGGAGACAAGTTCACCCCGTTTGGCGTAGACCTTCCAGTCAACCAGTTTCAAGTCGTCCCCGGATGTATATTCCCGATACTGAAAGAATTCGCTTCCACGACCGTGACGCTGACTGCGGTGAATACCCGGCAAGGCTCCTTCCACCACTATACGGGTAAGCAAGGAGTAATCCTCGATGGACGCCAGATGGACGGGGTCCAGCAGTTCCGTCTCGACGGGCATCCGGGCTAGACGGATTCGGGAACTTGTTCGAGCAAGCGGTCGATGACGTCGTCGGAACTAATGCCTTCCGATTCAGCTAGGAAGCTGGCCAAGACTCGGTGCCGCAGTGCCGGCTTCGCCATTACTCGCACGTCTTCGCAAGATACGTTGGGCCGTTCCGCAAGCAGTGCTCGAGCCTTCCCCGCGAGAATCAAGGCTTGCGAACCACGAGAACCCGCTCCCCACTTCACACGTTTCTTCACCCAATCGTCCGTGTCAGCCAAGGTCGGCCGTGATGCAGCGGCTAGGCGAACCGCGTATGAGACAACGTTCTTAGATGCAGGCAATTCACGAGTGAGGGCTTGCAAGGTTTGAATATCCTCCCCATTGAGAACGACTTCGACCCCATCTTTAGGGGCACCCGTAGTGTCCGAAACCATGCGGATTTCTTCATCAATCGGCAAGTAATCGATAACAGGGTTGAGAAGGAAACGGTCAAGCTGGGCTTCAGGCAAGGGATAGGTACCTTCGAGTTCAATTGGATTTTGAGTCGCCAGAACGAAGAAAGGCTGCTCCAGAGGTCTGGTAGTGCCCGAGACCGTGACTTGCCTCTCTTCCATGGCCTCGAGCAAGGATGCCTGAGTCTTGGGAGGAGTACGGTTTATTTCGTCGGCCAGCACTACGTTGGCGAAAATGGGACCCAGAGAAAAACGAAAGGCTTTTTTTCCGGTTTCGGGATCCTCGTCTACGATCTCGGATCCCACGACGTCGGCGGGCATGAGGTCGGGCGTGAATTGAATTCGCTTGAAGGAAAGATCTAGAGCATTGGCCACTGTCTTGACTAGTAATGTCTTCCCCAGTCCGGGAATGCCCGTCAAGAGGCAGTGACCGCGGGCCAAAAGGCTCACGAGAAGTTGCTCGATGACGTCGTCTTGTCCTACGATCACCTTGTGAATTTCATCAAGGAGTCGCTGGTGCGTTTCCTTCAGGCGTTTAAGTGCGGTTTCGGCAGTTGCTGAATCTGTCATTTATACAAAACTACAGAATAGTTTTCAGGTTAAAGAATTAGATAAGCCTTTGCGCCGGAATTCCCCGGAAGCTACAAACCTAAAATAGCAGGGGATTCACCTTAGTAGCTTTGCCCCGTGATTGCCAGGAGGCGATCCCAGTCGCCTACGAATCGCTCAAGATGGGCTTTGCCACCAGCGATTTCCTCTTCAAGAAGTTCACGAACGAGGTTTTGTTCGCGAAGGTAGGCGTCGCTCGAAAGCAATCCGGAGAAGTGAGCCACCCTCGCCCAAAGCAAGTGAGTGGTGAAGGCGTCGAATTCGTTATACTCGACGATTTCGGGCAAACGTCCCTCCAGCCACATGTCGGCAACGGATCCGCCACTGACGTCGATTTTACCTGGAATCCCGCTGAGAGTAGCAGCTTGATGCAGTGATGGACGATCACGATACTGCCCGAGAGAGTCACCCAGATCGACGCTATAGGTACTGTAACTTGCGTCAAAGTAGTCCACACCATCCCACGGCTAGGCAGGGCGATCCGAAAAGCCAAATCCGGGCAAGCCGTTGACGATGGCGCGCTGAACAATGATCGGGACGTCTGCTTGGGCCGAGTTATAGCCGACCAATTGGGGCTTTCTTCGACCTACGGACTTCATGAAGGCAATGAGAATGGATTTCTCCTCCACCTTGCTTGGGTCAGAGCAATCCACCGGCAGGGAAACCAATTTCAAAGTCGGCTCTCCCCCCGGCGGGCTTTCTCGTAAAACTCCTGCCAAGGACACGATCCGGCAAAGAATGGTCTTCAAGTACGGTTGTAAGTCCGGATCCTTACTGCCCGCTCTCTCTCTGGCTGCCGCCCAAAGTGTCTCGCAGGCCGCTCTTGCATCCTCCCCGGGACCATCGGCAGGAGCGGCCTCGTGAAGGATTTCGCCCGCCTTGGGGTCGGGAATCCATTCAACGTCGAAGGAGAAAACCGAGTTGGCGATATTTTTAAGCATGGGATTATTGTCCTTTCGAACTTTGTTATACTGTAGCCGCTACGGTGCCGAAAAAAGGTTCTGCCTTCTCGAACCCTTCCGGAATCGTAATTATTTCCGCCCTTTCTTCATCGACGAGCAAAGTGTGTTCGAAGTGAGCAGAGGGCATGCCGTCAACCGCCAAAGCGGTCCAGCCGTCCTCACCCATCTTCACCTTTGAGCTTTTGGTGTTCACCATGGGTTCGATGCAGACCGCCATGCCCTTTTTCAACCTGGGGCCGGAACCGGCTTGGCCATAATTTGGAATTTGCGGCTCTTCGTGAAGGGTTTTTCCGACCCCGTGGCCAACGAAATTCGTAATGACCGCAAAACCAGCGCCTTCGACATGGCTTTGGACTGCCTTGGAAACGTCCCCCACCCTGTTTTTGTGAACGGCTTGGTCGATCCCTAAGAAAAGGGACTCCTCGGTGACTTGCAGCAATCGTTCCACGTCCGGGGAAACGTTGCCAACGGGCACCGTCCGACAATTGTCACCGATGTAACCGTCGCAAGTGATGCACACGTCAACGGAGATAATGTCCCCAGACACCAGCTTCCTTTCGGGTAAGCCAATGCCATGAACAATTTCCTCGTTCACGGACAGGCAGGTGTAACAAGGAAAAACCTTGGAGCCGGCGCGGTAGCCCCTGCAGGCACTGGTGACGCCCACTTCCTCCATCAGCTTTCCTCCGGCTTCATCCAAGTCCAAAGTTGAAATCCCCGCTTCCACCATGGCGCACAATTTGTGCAACACGGTGGCAGCCGCTCGCCCGGCTTGGCGCATTTTTTCCTTTTGCTTAAAAGTCTTGCAGATCACGGGTTTCGTTAAAACACGGTAAAAAGACAACCGAGCAATACTAAAGGGAATCTTTTGATCGAAAGGTTGCGGATTCGTCGTCCTGCCAACGGCCCAAAAGGATGGCTCCAACCAAGAGCTGCAACATGTGATAGAGGATTAACGGCAAAAGCAGGACAAACAGTTTTGGGTGCTCGAGCCCAAACAGTAACTGCCCCATGGGCAAGCCCACGGCCAAGGACTTTTGCGAGGAACAAAAGAAAGCGGGCAGTCGCCTTTTTCGTTCAAATCCCAGTAGTCCAGCCAATCCCCACGTAAGGCACTTAGCCCAGGCAAGCAATATAGCCGCCCATAACAACGCTTCCCACCAAATCGTCCCCGTATTCTTGCCTGACCCAAGGAAACCTTGGCAGAAACCCGCATAGGCGATGAAAAGCACGCAACCATAGGATAGATTGCGAAGAAACCGCTTGCGACGGGCAGAGTCTTCCTTGCTGAGGAATCGGCGGAAGCACAGACCTACGCAAAGTGGGGTCACGATGAGCCACAGCAACTTCGCGAGGAATTCGCTAAAAAAACCATCGGATGATGTTTCCGCTATGGCAACGCCCTCCATAGGGAAAACAAAAAAAGCGCACCACAAGGGCACCGCAAGTATCCCTAGGAGATTGGAAAGGGTAGCGTTGAATGTAGCGGCGACCGAATCTCCACCCGAGGCCGAGGTATAGACAATGGCGGTCGAAATGGTTGTGGGAAGAATGGCGAGGAATAGGAATCCCGGAGCCCATGGAACGGGAATCATCCCCGAGACGACTAACCCCAAGGTCGCCAAAGGAAACAAGACGAAGCAAAAAATCTGTACGAAAAGATGGAGTCGCCAGTCGCGTAATCCTTGCCGCAATTGATCCAATGGCAAATTCAGTCCTTGTAAAAGGAAGATTAGCGCCACGGCTCCCTTTGTCGTGATTTCGGGTTTCAACGGACCATTCGGCACTCCCCCTTCTGGCCAGTACCAAGCCATAGCTAAGGCTCCTAGAAGCCCGAAAGTAAAACCTTGTCCTTTAGGAAAGACTCGCATGATTTGACGATTTCCTGTTTTTGATGCCATCCCCTTTGTTGCGCAATTCTGCGTTTCTACCAATCGCGAAAAGGATTACCATTTTCATTCAACTTATAAATGTCGACTGTACTAGCCATAACTTTTGATGCCGCAGGCACGCTCATGCGACCTTGGCCTTCCGTCGGGAGCGTTTATGCAGCGGCCGCTCGAGGTCGAGGTTATGCAGTCGAAGACAGAGAGGTAAACGAGCGATTCTACTGCGTTTTTTCCGAGACACAGTCCGACAAGAGCATGTTCGAGGGAGACGAGCGGGGTTTCTGGCGGATGATCGTGAGTCGCACATTCGAAGGGTTCTGCCCAAAGGAAATTCACGATTCCCTGTTCGAGGAACTCTGGGAAACCTTTGCTGAAGGCAAATGCTGGCGACTTGCCGAAGGAGCAGCAGACACCCTTCAAGTGCTCGGGACGCGTGGCTATCGTCTGGCTGTGCTTTCGAACAACGACTCCCGTCTTCGTCCCGTTCTTCGTGATCTCGGTGTGAGCGACCTGTTTGAGGAACTGTTCATTTCCTCCGAGATTGGTTTTGAAAAACCTTCGCCGGAAATTTTCAAAAAGGTGGAGTTTGAGCTAGGAAGCACTGCC
>CAZXKR010000011.1:0-2126 GCA_964641305.1 uncultured Puniceicoccaceae bacterium
GATGCTTTCCTTTTGATTCTGGATCAGGTTCAGGATCCTCGCAATCTAGGTGCTTGTTTACGTTCCGCCGAATGCGCAGGGGTTGATCTCATAGCGATTCCTTCCGGACGTTCCGTCGGGATTACGGAGGTGGTTCGTCACGTAGCTGCTGGGGCTGCCGAATCTCTGCCCATTGCCCGTGTGCGAAATCTTTCTAATTTCCTGCGGGCGTTGACGGAACTCGGGATTCGTTTGGTCGGAACTTCTGATCAAGCCAAGTCGACCCTTTATGACCTAGACTTAAAGGGATCTCTCGCTCTTGTTGTTGGAGCGGAAGGTGGCGGGATACGAAGGCTTACTGCTGACTGTTGTGACGACCTTGCCAATATCCCCATGCAGGGAAGTGTGGATTGCCTGAATGTTTCCGTGGCGACGGGCGTGTGTCTTTTTGAAGCCGTTCGCCAGCGGAGTAGTTTGGGCTCTAGTTGACGGCGGCTGTTTTTTCAGGAAGAGGTCGCTTCCGCCGATGCTATTTCTTCCGTCTTTCCGCCTTGCGCTTGCTTGGCCAATGCCCACTCGCAAACTGTGGCGAAAGCCCCGGTGAAAAGCAAGTCGCTCAGCAATGAGTTTCGAAGAAACAAGTATGCAGGCGGATACCCCGGTTGACCTAGGGTCAAAGCCTGCCAAAGACCTACGAGGGATTTGGGGTAGACGGGATTGTAGAGCCAGGCGCAAGAGCAAGTGACGACGTAAAAGATAAGCGAGCATCCCGCCACTCCTCCCAATAAAATCGTCCACGATTTGCGTTTGGCTATGTATGTGCCTGCGACAACGGCCAAACCGTACGAACCGTAAGTCGCGAGCATGAAGGGAGCGAAGAGACTTTCCCCGTAGGTGGGGTTAAGGGCTAGGTCCGATCCGATCACGGCAACGGCGGGAATCACCCAACCGATTGATCCTCTTAAGTAAACGGCACCGCAAAAGAACAATGCCAATACGGGCGAAAAATTGTGCAAGGCAGAGTTTTCAATAGGCAGATACCTTGACCAACCGATAGCTAGAATGACGGTTGCCGCACCAAGGTAAAAGGCGAACCCCTTGCGTGGGCGAAGGTTTGTGGAAGACTCTAGTTTCATAAACCTTTAATTCTGCAGAAAGCTAAGGGATGTCGCAACCTTTACTATTCCGCAGTTGTTTTTTTGAGTAATTTCATGAGACGGTCGACAAAGGGTCTTTGCTCTTCCTTTAATTTTCGTTTTGCGTCTTCGGGGGAAAGCATCTCGACCCTGTCGATTTCAGGAAAGGTCCACATGCGACCAGTACCTTTTGGGTATTCAAGGGTGATCTTGTTGCACTTAGGAATGCTCCCTTCTTCCCAATTCCCTTCAAAAGCCCAGGCATATACTTGCTTGCGATTCTTTTGCTTGATTGAACCTAGATTAATGAATGGACCTTCCGCTTCTTTTCCCGTTTCCTCCTGGAATTCGCGTAGGGCTGCGGCAAAAACATCTTCGTTTTCCTCGGGTTCTCCCTTCGGTATGCTCCACCATCCCTCGTCGCGTTTTTGAAAGAACGGTCCACCGGGATGGGCTACCAGCATTCGAGGAGTATCATCTTCTTTGTTGGAACGATTAAACAGGAGGAGACCTCCGCTGACTTTATTGGCCAAGGGGAAACAATGGTTGGAGTCAGCTGAACATTGGGCGATCTTTTCGCAGAATCACTAAATCCCAATCTTCATTTTTAAAGCGCCGAGCCTTTGGGCGAAATGCTATTTGTCGAAAGCCTAGCGCCTTATAGCAACGAATTGCAGGTACGTTGAAGTGAAAGGCGTTAAGCGTAAGGTGAGTGTAATTGAGTTCATCGAATGCGATGCGCAATAGTTTCGAGCAAAACGAACGGCCGTAAGCTTGCCCTCGGAGTTTAGGTTCGACGATTACTCGGCAAATGATTCCTTCACCCCCTTTTTCTCCGACTAATTCGCCGTAGGCTACGAAATCTCCATGTTGAGAAATGCCTGCGAATGGGTTCAAGTTCCCGCGATTCAGGTGTGAGATGAAGGTTTGTGGGGTAGGGGAGCCTTTAAAGGTGTTTCCCGACCATAATTTCAGTCCCCGTTCGGAATCAGTCCAAGAGAGCAGTCGGGA
>CAZXKR010000011.1:2226-15145 GCA_964641305.1 uncultured Puniceicoccaceae bacterium
GCCAGTCCCGCATAACATGCACCGACGTCGGTGTGGTTTTCGCCATACCGTTTTTTTCTGTTAGCCAATGCTTTTTCGAGCAGACCAATCGCCTCATCTCTTTCCCCCTTGGCTTCTTTAACCAGAGCCATGCCTTCCTGACAGTCGGCGACGTCGGGATGGGCTTCTCCGAAAGTTCGCAATTTCACCTTCAACGCTTGCTCGTAGAGTTCCGAGGCTTCGTCATATTTGCTTTCGGCATCAAGCACAAAGGCGAGGCTGCATCGGATGGTGGCGACGTCGGGATGGTGAGGTCCTTTGGTCAGAATTATTTTCAAGGCGGACTCAAAAGCATCTTTTGCCTTTTGGTTTTCTCCTGAAAAGTAGTGAGCCACGCCCATGTTGTTGTAGACTACGCCAATGTCTTGGTGGCGATTTCCCTGAATAGGTAGCCTGTTGGCGAGTACGTACTGGTAACCTTTTAACGCGGTTTCGTAATCCCCCGTCTTGCAGAGGTTGTCGGACTTGCGTTGCATGACGGCCAATTCGTATAGGCCAATTCTATTCTGCCCGGAGACTGAGAGTGCAGATGCAAAAACAAGGATGGAGGCTATGATTTCCGTTTTCATGAGGAAGATGGAGTTTTTCTATATTCGAGCATAGTAGCTCTGTCCGATTAGATGATCAAGTTTCAGCAAAGGCTGTTCGCTTAAGATAGTCAAGACCCTCGACTTTCGAATGATGTCTTTATCGAAAAATTCTCTTTCCGAAGAAATAACTTTGCCAAGAGGGGCATCTTGGTTTTGTTCAGTCATACATTCGGGCGACAAGCAATCAACCAAGGAGAAGAATTAGACATGACAAAATCCAACAGGACACTTATTGGCATTATTTTAATGCTTTCCGCAGCTCTCTTCGTGGGGGCAATTTGGGACAAGACCGAGGCAAAACTGAAGGTCATCAAGGCAGGAGTGGATGAAAAAGGTCATCCGATATGTGTGAATAAAAGCCAAGTTTACCTTTTTAAGAAGAACGAGGCGGAGAAAACCATTACTTTCTTTTACCACGATCCTGTCTCGGATGATGCTTCCGTAACGAAAACATTCGGCGAGACCGATAACCTGAATAAATATTGGGACGAACTCCTCAAGAGTTGGTAGCTTGTCCTTCGAAAGCTAGTCGGGTTTCCCCTTTTGTGTTTGGGGTTTTCCCGTCATTGGAACAAAGGCGACGAGCAGAGAGTTTTCTTGTTCGTACCCATTTGCCGTGCGACGAATGATCACTAGACGCTGCCTCGTCTCGCCCACGGGAATGATCATCCGTCCCCCGACTTTCAACTGATTTAACAACGATTGAGGCACTGTTGGAGGGGCCGCAGTAACGATAATGGCGTCAAAGGGACTCTTCTCGTTCCACCCCGCGTGACCGTTGCCAATTCGGATGTCGGCGTTATCGTAACCCAAGTCTCTCAACAGTGTTTTTGTGCGTTCTCCGAGTTCTTGGACGATTTCGATGGTGTACACCTTGCGAACCAATTCAGCAAGGATCGCGGTTTGGTAACCGGAACCGGTGCCAATCTCCAAGACGCGATCCCCATGCTGAAGGTTTAATGCCTCCGACATGAAAGCAACGACGTAAGGCTGTGAGATGGTTTGCCCGAAGCCTATCGAGATGGCGTGGTCATCGTAAGCTTCGCGACGTTTGTTTTCCGGTATGAAGAGATGGCGTGGTACCTTTCGCATGGCTCTCAACACCCGTTCGTCGTTGAAACCTCGCCCGACGAGTTGTCGCTTTACCATGAATTCACGATCATCGGAATGTGTTCGAGAAGTGCTTTCCATGGATGGTGTGGGAAAGTGGTTAGCCCAAATTGCCGAAACCTCTTGGTCACTGCGAGATGGTGCGGGCACCCGGGATCGAACCGGGGACACCAGCTTGGAAGGCTGGGGTTTTACCGCTAAACTATGCCCGCGTTTTTGAAGCTTCGACCTTTTAAGGTGTTGACGCTTTGGGTCAAGGTGAATTGATTTCTTAATGAGGTGATTGAACGCTTCGGCGTGGTAGGGAGTCGGATGATTTGCCTGCTTGGTCTTGGTGTCAATCACGGCGGATGCGGGTTCGCTAGAGTGGAAAAATACAATGGGGATGGAATAATGAGTAAGAAATCGATGTGGATATTGGTGGGAGCAGCCTTCGCCTTGAATGTGGTGGGTCTTCTATGGATTCGAAATGAGGTTGTCGGACCTGTTGCCGGAATCGAAGCTGAGGAGGAATCGGTCTTGCGAGTTGCGGTTTTCCAGCCCGGAGAGGACGAACTGGCCGAGGATGCGGACAAGCTGTTAATCGTATTCAACCGGGAGCTTGTTCCTGCCGCCGAGGTCGGTAAACCGATGGGGTGGCAACCTTTCTCGATGGAACCTCCCACGGAAGGACAATGGCTATGGAGTCGGACGAACGCGATGGAGTTTCGCCTGAAGAACCCCTTGCCTGTCGGTAATCGTTTCACCGCGAAAGCTTCGGCTCATTTCGCCGGTCAACTTGGTGAACCCTTGGAAGGGAAAAAGGAATTTGTCTTTAATTCTTCCTCCCTCCGTGTCGAACATTGCTCGAATCTAGGTCGTATTGACGGTAGGATTCGAGTGGAATTTCGCTTCAATCAGGACGTTGAGCCCGATGTTCTTTCCGCAAACCTTCAAGCGTCTACCGGCGATCCTGTGGCCAAGCTGAAGGGGGAAGTTCTTAGCAGCGGGCTTACTCGCCGGCACGTGGTGGCTTTTGAAGAGCCTGAAGATCGGCTTTTGGTAGTGAAGTTGAAGAAAGGAATGGCAGGTGTGAGTGGGCCTCTTGGACTGAAGAAGGAATTTGTGAACGAAATCGAGCTTCGTCCCACTTTTGCCGCTCTGCCCGCACGTGCTCCTTGGCGCTGGGGGACGGAGGAAAAAACGTCGGTTGAGTTAAGGTTTAACGAAATGCTCGATCCGTTACAGACCATCCCCCGTATTTCGGTAACTCCAAAAGTAGAGGGAATGACGTCAACGCTTTCTCGATATGGTATTCGCCTTTATGGTTCATTTGGTTCTCCCATGCGGCACTATGTCGCCAGAATTGAGGGAGATGTAAGATCATTTGACGGGCAGGTGTTGCCTGCAGGAACCAAGTTCCGTTTTAAGATGCCTAGCCGGTCGCCTTCGATAGAATTCGTCCGGTCTCGGGGTGTCCTTAGCCCGAAGGGTAACCTGAGTCTGGAACTGAAGACCGTTGCCGTTAGCGACGTCCGCCTTTCCGCGACCAAGGTCTATCCCAACAATCTGGCAGCACACTTGCGTGGACAATATCTTAGTCGAGTCGGGCGGGAATTGTTTTCCGAGGTTGTGACGATTGAAGGCGGAGGCGCCAGTTCGTTGAAAACGACTCTTATCCGTTTGAGCGACTGGATCGATAAGCCTCTTGGGTTGTATTCCATTCAGGCGGAAGCCGAGAACCGAAGGTGGACGGACGACGATGCCGTCGTTGCCGTGACTGACCTGGCCATCACTACGAAAGCTTACCCCTCCGGAATTCTCTCATGGGTTACCTCGTTGAGCGAAGGCAAGCCCGTGGCGGGCGTGGAGGTGTCAGTCCTTTCCTCCAAGAACCAGATCTTGGCTACAGGCAAGACGGACGAGCGTGGTCTGGTTGAACTTGACGCTCCCAACGACCATCCGGATGGCGAACCGTGGATAGTCCTCGCGGCTAAGGGGGATGACCTTAGTTTTCGCCGGCTTGACCAACGCAAGTGGGACTTGCCGACCGTTAACAAGGATGGTCGGGAACCTCCCAAGGGATTGGACGGTTTTCTTTATGCTGCTCGCGGGGTTCGTCGACCGGGCGACGTGGTGCGATTGACCGGGATTATTCGGGACGATGCCGGTGAGGTGCCTGACCCGAATATACCTTTTGAGCTTCGTATCTATCGCCCCGACGGCAAATTGACTAAGACTTTGTCCATTAGCATAAGCGATGGCGGAACTTTCCATACTTCCTATGGCACTCCCGAGGAAGCCTGGACGGGAACATGGAGATTCGCACTGTCCTTGCCCGGTTCGGAAACGAGCATTGCGGAGACTACGACCGGGGTGGAGGCTTTCGTGCCTGTCCGCCTCGAAGTTAAGAGTGAAGCTGCCCAGTCGTGGTTCAGTCATGACCAAGCTCCCGAGGTTTCTATTTCCGCTCGCTATCTCTTTGGAGTTGCCGGGGCTGACCTGCCGTTTCAGGTCGCGGGGGATTGGTCGAAAGTCTCATTCGAGGCCGCGGGATTGGAAGACTTTTCTTTCGGAGACAAGGATCATCATGAGAAAGTTTCCATACGCTCCATTGATGGCATGACCGACGGAACCGGTTCGGCCAGCGTGTTCCTTCCGAGTGATCGGTTGTCACCCGGATTTTGGGAGGCCGCCGGCTACGTTACGGTAAACTCGACGGGTGGCGCTTCCGTGAGCGATCGATTCAGCCTTCGCAAGCTTACCGCTTCACGTCTCGTCGGCGTGCGCATTGCGAATGGAGGCAAACCGTCGGCGAGTGAGGCGTTTACGGTCGAGTTCGTAGCTGCCGGTCCACTTGCGGATGAAGTACCTGTTGGAAACGTAGAAGTCGTGTTGGAAAAACTCGAAACCGATTGGGTGATGCAACGGGTCGGTGGACATTGGACGTGGCATCGTCGCGAGGACGCCTTCGAGGTCACCCGAAAGCTGGTCGAGAAAGTAGCCGGGGCAAGTGTGGATTTCGCCCGAGTTCAGATGACTTGTCCCGAACCCGGTACATGGCGGTTGGTTGTTCGCGACTTAGTCGGTGGAGCGGTGACTAGAGTACGCTTGGATGTTCCTAGAGCCGGTCAATCGGTCGCCGCCACGGGTTCTCCTCACCGAGTGGGATTGAGTCTCGATCGTAGCTCTTATCGTCCCGGCGAAGTGGCTCGGGTTGCAGTGAAAGCACCCTTCGCGGGCGAATTGCTTTTGGCACTTGAGACCGACCATGTCGCTTGGTCGCAAACCTTTAACCTTTCGAAAACTCACGTGACCTTGGATGTTCCGCTTCCTGAAATTATGCCCGGAGGCGCATTCGTTACGGCGTCCGTCGTCCGTCCACTTGACTTCGAATCTTCCGAGTGGAAACCACATCGGGCGTACGGCATGGTCCGTTTGGCTACGGACTTTTCCAAAGAGCGTCTCGACGTTGAGTTGGATGTGCTCGACAAGGTGCAACCGGGTGCCGAGGTCACTGTTCGGGCCAGAGTGAAAGGTGACGAATCGACTTATGTTCATCTTTGGGCTGTGGACGAAGGAGTTTTGTCCGTAACCGACTACGAGACTCCCGACCCTACCGACCTATTCTATGGTCCTTGGCGGGCGAAGGTCGATTCGGGTGATCTTTACCTCGAATTGCTACCGGACCACAAGAGGCCTAGCTCGATGGAAAGGTTTGGTGCCGGGGGGGGCTCCTCGCGTCGTTCACTCGTTAAGGCGAGATATCCAAAGACGGTCATTCTCTGGAATGAATTCGTGCCCTTGGGCAAGGACGGACTCGTGGAATCAAAATTTGCAATCCCTTCCGATTTTACAGGCGAGATTCGCTTTATGGCCGTCGCTGTGGCGGGGAACTCCTATGGTTCCGCCGAGAGTGCCTTGACGGTAACTTCACCTCTTCTTGCGGAAACCTCTTTGCCCCGTTTTGTAGCCCCGGGGGATAAATTCCTCTCTCCTGTAACACTTTTCAACTCTACCGATGAAGACATTGTGGCCGAAACGGAATTCATTCTTTCCGGTCCTGCTCAATTGTTTGGCGACCCTAAACGAACTGTTGCCCTCGCCGCGGGTGGTTCCAGCACCATTTGGTTCGAAATGGAAGCCAAGCGCAGCATGGGGTTGGCACTCGTCTCGGTAAAGGTCTCGGGCAATGGACTCTTTGCAGAAGCTAGTGGGACTTTTCCTGTTCGGCCTGCCGCTACTTTGGACGCCGCTTACGAAACTTTCGTAATGAATGCCGGTGAGTCGCGGACAATCGACTTGCCCGAACGATTTCTTACCGACGGGGCCAAGCGTACCGTCACGCTGTCGGCGTCTCCCGTCACGGACCTGAGACCTGCCCTCGACGATTTACTAGGTTTCCCATACGGTTGCGTGGAGCAGACCACAAGCAAGGTTATGCCATTGGCCTACGCCGCCAAGTTGCTTGGAGGAGGGAAAGCGGAGTTTGCCAAGGAAGTGGTTCTTGCGGGCATTGAAAGGCTTTCCTCTATGCAGACTCGCTCAGGTGGTCTTGCCTACTGGCCTGGTGGTCGAGAGCCAAACCTTTGGGGTACGTGCTATGCGTCGACCTTCCTGATCGAGGCAAAAGCCGCAGGTCATTCCATCGACAAAGAATTTATCGATGGGTTGGTTGGCTACTTGCGCGAATCTTTGCGTTCAGGTGAAAACGATTTGCCCGAGCAAGCTTTCATTTGCCAAGTGCTTGCCGCCTTTGGTCAGCCGGAAACATCCCGTCAACGCTATCTCCTCGATCAAGTCGGGGTTCTCGATTTTGCCGGCAGGGCTCGTTTGGCAGGGGCATGGTTGGCGAGCGGACGGCCCGATCTCGCCCGCAAGTCACTTCCCGCCGACACTCTTTCCCAAACCGTTTCGCGCACCTTCAATGGTCGTCTCACCTCACAGACGGCAGCCGAGGCGATCTTGCTTTCAGTCCTTCTGGACTTGGACGACCAACACCCTTGGATAAGTGAACTCAAGCACCGTATCCTGCGAGGACGTAGGAATGGTCACTGGCGGAGTACGTTGGATAATGGCCTTGCCATTGCCGCCCTCTGCAAACTGCAGGCTTCAGCCGAAAGCGATGCCGGTTCCTTCTCGGGTGAACTGACCGGACCCGGTGCGAAAGCGGTTGCTTTCTCGTCGGAGGAAACGACCGAAACTTCATTCGTCGGAAGTGGAGAAATTCGACTTTCTCCGGTGGGAGAGGGCAAACTCTACGTGTCCGTTCTGACCGAGGGTCTCGTTGCTCCCGAATCGGTAAAGCCCGTTAACGACGGTCTGGAAATTCTGCGTCGTTGGACCACCGCCGACGGGAAGATTCTTCGAGACTGGAAAGAAGAGGGTGGAAAGCCCGTGGAAGTCGAGGTCGGGGATTTGGTTTGGGTGGAGGTGAAGCTACAGACTCTCGAGTTGGAGGCAGACAATGTAGCCTTGGTCGATGCTTTGCCGGGTGGTTTTGCGGTAGAGAATCCTCGATTGGCGACGTCGGCCATGCGTTCTCCAAGTGAACCAACCCTTTTTACTAGCCAACCGGATCGTTCGGAGTTCCTCGACGACCGTGTCGTTCTTTTCGCCTCGGCCAAGAATCGTTCACAGGTTTTTCGATACGCCATTCGAGCAGTGGCTGGAGGGGAATTCCTTCTGCCCCCGATACAAGCGTCCTGTATGTACGATGAAAGTTTGCGATCTCTAGGGGGCATGGGTTCCGTAAAAGTGGCTGTACGATGAAAGTTTCCTGCTTGAGCGAGTGGCTTAAGCGATATCACTGGCGCATTCTCCTGACCTTCGCCGGAACGGGTGCTGGAATTTATTTTGTCTTGAACTGGCTTTTGTCGATCAATCCTTTCCCTGTCGAACGATTGGAAGCCTCGCCCGAAAGTGGAGTTTTAGTGGATCGGTATGGTCGCGTCCTTACTAGAACATTGACCAAGGAAGAGCAGTGGCGCCTGCCCATTTCTCTTAAAGAAATTTCTCCTTGGTTGACGCGAGCGACTATTGCTGTGGAGGACGAACGATTTCGCTTCCATTCCGGTGTGGACTTCGTGTCCGTTGCCCGAGCCTCCTTTCAAAACATATTCGCATTGGAGGTCGTTTCGGGTGCGAGTACATTGGATATGCAGTTGTGTCGCATGCTGGAACCTAGACCACGAACTTTCGGCGTGAAACTTTCCGAGGCGGCGCGGGCATGGCAGGCGGTCGAGTATCTGTCAAAGGATGAAATTCTTCAGGCGTACTTGAATCTAGCGCCCTACGGGGGGAATCTAAATGGAGTGGAAGCGGCTTCGCGACGATACTTTGGCAAGTCCCCAAAGGAGCTTTCGTTGACCGAGGCCGCTCTGCTTGCCGGAATCCCTCAGTCTCCATCGCGTTTGCGACCTGATCGTTTTCCTGAAGCCGCCCAGCGACGGCGAGACAAGGTGCTCGAACGTATGTATTCGGAGGGAATGATTTCCCGACCTCAGGCTGATGACGCAATGAGCGAGCCTGTTCGTCTGGAGACTCGACCACTGACGGGTGGGCAAAGTCGTCACTTCGTGATGGAAGCTTTGCGTCGGCGGCCTTCCGGTGGACAAACCTTTTTCGATCTTACGCTTCAGGCTGAAATCGAACACCTGTTGCTTGAGCACGCGAAAAATTTGCCCAGTGCTTCCGAAGTGGCGACGGTTGTCATTGAACTTGAAAGCGGTGGTCTGACGGCAATGGTCGGGGGCGTGAACTTTGACGACCCGAATGGTGGTCAGGTGAACGCTGCCTTGGCATGGCGTTCTCCCGGATCTACCTTGAAGCCCTTCGTCTACGGGACGGCTGCATCCGAGCGGCGGTTGGATGGCGAGACTATTCTCTCCGACGCACCTGTCAGTTTTGGCGGATGGGTTCCCGGGAACTTCGATCGAACCTTTTCCGGTGAGGTTTGCGCGGGAGATGCCTTGCGGCGGTCACTCAATTTACCTGCTCTTCAGGTTGCCCGTGAGGTAGGAGCGGCCAAGGCGGCGGGCATGGCGGAGGGATGTGGTGTTCGTTTTAAGGGCGACCCCGTCGGTCGCGGTGGTCTTGCCTTCGTACTGGGTTCAGTAGAGACGCGTTTACTCGACCTCACCAACGCCTATGCTACGTTGGGCCGATCCGGTGTTCGCCGAAATATACGTACTTTTCTTGATGAGCCTGTTGTGGATTCTCGTATTCTGGATTCGGACGTGTGTGCTTGGTTGGGGCATGAATTGTCTTCTTGGCGTTTTCCTTCGACCGAGTTCGATAATCTTTCCCTGCAGTCGACTCCTTGGTTCATGCGTAAGACGGGGACGTCTTCCGGTCGCCGAGATGCATGGGCGGTGGGGCACAATGGTAAGTATGCCGTTGGCGTGTGGGTCGGTAGACTCTCCGGTATGGGCGATGAAGCCTATGTAGGAGCAAAGGTAGCCGAACCTGTCCTTGCCCGGATCTTTGATCTTTCAAAGATCCGCGTGATGGAGGCTCCTGAAAAACCTATTCCTTGGACAGTTTCCCGACCGATTCCCTTACCCGGAGAAGATTTTACGCTTTCCATCCTGTCTCCCGAATCCGGAGCCGTTTACCGCAAATTAGACGAATTATTGGAGATCCGTCCGAAAGCCAATCTAGATGGGGAGTTGCTATGGTTTCTTAACGGAAGTCCACTTGTAGGCACTGCGGTTAATCGAACTGCAGTGGGCATCGGTCGGCACGAGTTGCTCTGCCTTATGCCGACGGGAACTTATGCCCGTTCCCGTTTCGAGGTGCGTTAGTAGACTTTAGGCCAGTACCTTGGCCGTTTCTTCGAGAAATAGGTGAGAGCCGACTCGGAAAGGAAATGACGGCATGCTAGTGGAAAATGTTTTCATGGGAAAGCAGGCCTTCTCCAGAAAATGGAATTCTGCGCCTGCTCCTCTGCAAATGGGATGACCCGCGGCGCAGTCCCAAGGTTTCGATCTGTATTCAATGCAACCATCGAGTCGACCGGCGGCGACGTTGGCTAGACCGACGGCAGCTGAACCCGGACAGCGGATGCGCCATATGGTGAGTGCTTCTTTCAGTTTGTCTTGTGCCTCTGATGGGATTGGGAAGTGCATGCAGAAAGTTAGCTTTTCGTTCACGAGATCGGTGGTTGCCGTTATGGGACTGTCGCCCTCGACCGCTCCGAAGCTAGGACCACCTTGAAGGAGTAGGTCTCGTCCGTTGTCGTAGATGAATCCGTAGACGGGCATGCCTTCGTGAAGGAGACCGAGGGAAATGCCACATTCGGGAATGCCGACTGCGTAGTTGTTCGTCCCGTCTACGGGGTCGAGCACCCAAGCGAACTCGGCGTGGAGGTCTCTGACTGCGGAGTCGTTTTCGCTTTCCTCTGAGCAATAGTCGTCTTTTGGAAAGTTCTTTGTGAGGTCGGTGAATATCTCGCGGGAGATTGTTTCGTCCACCACGGTTACTCGTGTTCCGTCTCCTTTCCATCGACTTTCGGCTTTCCCGAAGTTTTCTCGAAAATAGCCTACTTGGTCGAGAACGGCTTTCTGTCCTCCTAGTATTCGGGATCGCAGAGATTCGTCAGCGTGACTGAGGTCGAGTGGATACTCGGATTGGCTTAAGGTTCCGTCCATTTACCTTCCTCTTTAATGAGACGAACGAGCCGGTCAACGGCTTCCTTTTCCGAGATGGCCGATTTTACACGATTTTTTCCGACGTAAAGATCGATTTTGCCTGGTGCTGAGCCCACGTATCCGAAGTCGGCATCGGCCATTTCTCCCGGACCATTTACGATGCAACCCATTACTGCGATCGTGACCCCCTTTAAGTGCGAGGTGCTTTCCTTTACGCGTTGGGTGGTGGACTGAAGGTCAAAGAGGGTGCGACCACAACTTGGGCACGCCACGAACTCAGTCTTTGAACTTCTTGCTCGCGCTCCCTGTAGGAGATTGTAGGCGAGAGCTCGAGAGCGATTGGAGTCGGGTGCATTCTCGACGGAGAGTAGGTCGCCGATCCCGTCGCAAAGTAGTGAACCTGTCAGGATTGCGGAATCGAGGAGTCGGGAAGAAAAGAAATCTTCATCAGGATGAATGCGTGCTTCGTCGCTTGACCTTATCCAGATGGGGAAGGGTAGGTTGAGTTGTCTGAGGTGAGCGGCAAGGGCCCTGTAGGCTCCTACCGGATGCGCGAACATGGAGGTTTTCGACAAGGTGATTATTGGGGCGGAGCCTTGATGGGTTTTAAGGACTTCGCCCAGTGAGCCGTTGAGGTCGGTCGGTTCCAATGCAAGAGCGGATGTATGGTCTGCGTTTTCTGTTTCAGTAAGAAACGTGTGAAGATCCTCGGCTTGACTGGGAGCGAAGGCGCGAAGGACAAGGATTGTGGGAGAACCTTTGCCAGCCGCCTTGGGAGGCAAGCTGACCTGTAGCTCCTCTTGGTATTCGACTACGAGAAAGGGAAGGGAGCCAACAAGAGTTTCCCGCAAAGTCTCCAAGTGGGATAAATCTTTCTCGTACTTGAGCCTCAAGAGCAAGCCTTCGATCGGTGCATCCTTGTTAGCTGTTTGGGCTTTTGACAGGTCGGAAACGATATCTCGGAATTCCTCAAGGGGACGTCCTGCTGGAACAATTACGCGAGGCGGTTCTTTCGGACCCACTTTGCAGCTTGGGCCAAAGGCCAAGTCGAAGCATTCCCGCCGCGTGAATTCAAAGGGGTCTATTCCTTCGTCGGGTTGCGCGTCGGTTTTGTTTTTTGCTCGTTGCCAAAGTGTCTCGGTTCTTGCCGCGAGATCTTGGGCGACCGGTATCTCATGTACCGGATCTTCGGTAAGCGACACTCGGATGGTGTCGCCTAGACCATCCAGCAGAAGAGATCCGATTCCTGCGGCACTTTTAATGCGAGCGTCCTCTCCATCCCCGGCCTCGGTTACGCCAAGGTGGAGTGGATACTCCATGCTTTCATCGTTCATGAGAGCCACGACGAGCCTGTAAGCCTCGATCATCACTTTCGGGTTGCTTGCTTTCATCGACAGGATGATTTCCCTGTAATTGTGTGACTCTGCTATCCTTATGAACTCTAGAGCGGATTCGGCCATGCCTCGCGGAGTGTCGCCGAAGCGATTGAGGATCCGGTCGGATAGGGAACCGTGATTGGTGCCGATACGCATGGCACGGCCTAGTTCCTTGCATCGTAAGACGAGTGGCGAAAAGGCTGCGTGCAGGCGCTCGAGTTCTTCTTCGTATTCGAGGTCGGAGTATTCGCGTACGGCAAATTTTTTACGGTCGGCGTAGTTGCCGGGATTTACTCGAACCTTTTCCACATGCTTGGCGGCCTCCATCGCAGCTTGAGGAAGGAAATGAATGTCGGCGACGAGGGGAACGTCAAACCCGTCGCCACGTACCTTTTTCGCGATTGCTGCGAGAGCCTCGGCGGCCCGTACGTTCTGGGCGGTAATTCGGACGATCTCGCAACCTGCTTCTGCAAGTTCTATGGTTTGGCGTGAAGTGGCTTCCACATCGAGAGTTTCAGTCGTGGTCATCGACTGTACGCGAATCGGGTTATCACCCCCAACGCCGATCGAACCTACCTTTACTTCACGAGTCGTTCTTCGAAGGGTACGTACTCGAGACAAGCAGTATGAGGAGGACGACATCGTCCCGAATCGTTCAGAAGGGGAATAACCGCTGCAGGTCGAAGAAGGTGACGTACAGCATGAAGGAGAATAGCAGGGCTACGAATAAGATTTGCGCCCGTTCGAGGAAAGCCAAAGGCAGAGGTTGCCCTCGTAATTTCTCTATGGTGGCAAAGAGCATGTGACCTCCATCCAATACGGGAATGGGTAGTAGGTTCAGGATGGCGAGGTTTACGTTGATGAAGACAACGAACCACAAGAGCTTCTTGAAGCCGATCTTTGCGAAGATACTCAGGTGGTTGACGATACCTACGGGGCCACTCATATTACGAAGCTTAACGTCCGACTTAGGACTTATTAGGCCCGAAAGGGTTAGGTACATGTCCTTCACTCGACTGTAGATGAGATGCATGGGGTTCGGATAAGTCGTCACTATCTTTTGCTTGGGTCGAAAGCCGATGAGAGTGCGTTCGACGAATTCCCCGCCCTGCTCGATCTCTTTTGTCACCGGGGTGAGCGTATAGGTCTCTTTCGGTCCATCCTCACCGCCTTT
>CAZXKR010000012.1:0-14810 GCA_964641305.1 uncultured Puniceicoccaceae bacterium
TAGTCGTAACCTTTCGCCCGACGGGAAGTGGAAAGCTTTCATCAAAGACCATAACGTTTTCGTAAGGTCCACCAAGGGCGAAGAGGAAATTCAACTGAGCAAGGATGGCAAATCGGACAATAGCTACCAAGGACCATTCTGGTCGTCGAATTCGAATAACTTGATTTCTTTTCGCGTTCGACCGGGCAAAGTGAGCGAAGTGCACCTTTTGGAATCCTCGCCAAGGGGAGGTGGTCGCGCAAAGCTTCACACTCGCAAATATCCACTACCCGGAGACCAGTTCGCTTCGCATGAACTGAACTGGTTCGATGTCGATGCAAAAATCAACGAAGGACAGGACAACAAGAAACATCATCTTAAACCGCAAGTCGGACTCATAGATTTTGGTTGGCCCGACCTGAGTTGGACTCTTGATGGTCGCTATGCACGCTACCGAAAGATCGATCGCGGCCACCAGAGACTGCGCGTAATCGAGTTCGATACCTTCACGGGCAAGCATCGCAATATTATCGATGAGAAGTCGGAAACATTCATTTGGACTGAACACGCCAAGGATTTGGGGGTTCCTTTGGTCAATTGGCTAACCAAGTCCGAAGAAATCATCTACCTTTCTGAGCAAAGCGGTTGGAGACACCTTCACCTCGTCGACGTCGCCTCAGGTAAAATGAAGAACCAGATGACAAAGGGGAAGTTCGTGGTGCGCTACGTCGACCGGATAGACGAGGAGAAGAGGCAGGTCTGGTTTCGAGCCTCCGGTCGAAACCCGGGACAGGACCCTTACCTCATGCATTACTACAGAGTGAACTTCGACGGAACCGAACTGACTTCTCTGACCGAAGGAAATGGCTGGCACAAGATCGCCTATTCGCCCGACCGCAAATTCATAATCGACACCTATTCACGAGTCGACTTGCCCCCGGTTCACGAGTTGCGCCGGGTTTCCGACGGTAAACTCGTCTGCAAGCTCGAACAAGCGGACGTAAGCGAACTGGAAGCGGATGGTTGGGAATCACCCGAAGTATTCACCGCCAAGGGAAGGGACGGCAAGACCGACATTTGGGGAATCGTCTGTCGCCCCCGCGATTTCGACCCAAAAAAGAAATACCCAATTCTAGAGGCAATGTACGCAGGTCCTCATGATTCATATGTCCCCAAGCAATTCAGCGCGGGACGACGCTACTCGAATTGGACCGACATGGGGTTCGTAGTGGTCAAGATGGACGGAATGGGAACGGCAAACAGGTCGAAGGCCTTCCACGACGTCTGTTGGCACAACCTGAAGGACGCGGGCTTCCCCGATCGCATCCTCTGGCACAAGGCTTATGCCGAGAAAAACCCTTGGTACGACGTTTCCAGAGTGGGCATATACGGCGGTTCGGCCGGAGGCCAAAGCTCGACGGGCGCCCTACTCTTCCACCCGGATTTCTACAAGGTCGCGGTTTCATCCTGTGGTTGCCACGACAACCGCATGGACAAGGCATCTTGGAACGAGCAATGGATGGGTTATCCCGTAGGCCCGCACTATTCAGAATCCTCGAACATCGACAATGCTCACCGTCTAGAGGGAAAGCTACTTTTGATCGTAGGCGAACTGGACAAGAACGTACCCCCGGAATCGACCTACCGACTCGTCGATGCCCTCATCAAGGCGAACAAGGACTTCGACTTCATAATGATCCCGGGAGCAGGTCACGGTGGCGACGGGCGACATGGTCAGCGGCGCAGGGTTGATTTTTTCCGCAAGCACCTGATGGGCATAGAGCCTCCAAACTACAACGCATCCGATTAACGAGAAAAGGGTATTAACCGCTGCTCGCCGAAGTCGTTCAGTTTCCTTTGGTTTTGAGCGGAGGAGGCGCTACTTCCTTGTTGCGGAAACCGTACATGGGCAAAAGCCTGTAGTAAACTTCTAGGCTCAAGGTCGCCAAGGTAGTGGAGACTACGCGCCCACCTGCAACTGCGTGAGCGGAACCGACGTCCCAGCTACCGGTCTCTGCTCCGGTCTTCTTCTGCAGAAGAGGAAGGGTATCCTTGAGGCGCTCGTTCCAGTCCGCCCAGATCGGCCCTTGGTGCTGGTAGAGGGCGAGCGTTCCATAGTAGAGGTAGTAGTAGTCGGGAGATTTGACGTTGATTTTACGCATCTTGAGGACTTGGGCGCTCTCCGGCATACGCGGGTCGGTCGGTGGCACGAGATCCAGTTGGCGGCAAAACATTCCCGTAGCCACCATAGCGGGCTTGTTCTTTTCCGGTCCGGTATAACCATAGATGCCTCCATGCCTGCCGCCACCCGCGTGGTCGAACCATCGACGGGCGTTCTCAAAGACACTTTCCTCCACTTCAATACCTGCCATGCGGGCACTGTGAAGAGCCATGTATTGCCAGCCCGTGACCGATGTATCAGAATCACCGGGACGCGGGTCGTAGCGCCAACCACCCTTGGTCGGGCTTTGTGAGGCTATGATCAGCTTGATCGCCTTCTCCGCCGGTTCTTTTAAGGCAGGATCCTTACTGAGACCATAGGCTTCACAGAGAGCGATGGCGGCAATGCCGTGACAATACATCCTACCTCCACCTCGTAGGTCTCCGTTCTCCTTCTGCTGGGCAACTAGCCATTTGAGGGCTTTCTGGACAGTACCTTGGAACTTTCCGGTTTTTTTGTGACTGACCCCCCAACCATAGTAACAAAGCAAGGCAAAACCGGCGCTAGCGGTGTCGTAATCTCCTTTGCCTCCATGCTTTTTCGTATCCCAACGCCCATCGGGCTCCTGATTCCGGGAAAGCCACAGAAGAGCGAGACCAATAGCGCGCTCGGTAGCGTCCGAACCACCGAGTTGCTCGATGACTTCGAGCGAAGGCTTGTCGCGCTGCTTACGAAGCAAATTGGTAAGTGCCGTCGGGTCCAGAGTATCTTTTGGCGTCTGCAGTTTGCCCGGCAGCAATGGATCAGTCTCTGGGTCTGTTCCAGGGAGATTAAGACTCATGGAAGCAATGGTACCCTTACCGTCGAAGTCCGGAAGGTCCCCCTTAGCCTCAAGGCCACTGTGGGCAACCACCACGTCTCCACCGGTATCGCTGGTTTCTGCGGCGGCGTCTCCGGGTTCGATTTGTTCGACCTCCGTAGTGCTCTCGGATGCTGTGTTTGCAATCTCCGCGCTCTCCTCGGATTTCTTAGTCTCGACTTGCGGGACGGCCTCGGTCGGGCGAAAAACGTCGGCGAGAGGGTTCGCCCGTTCCTCGGCCTTTTGTATTTCTCCCGGTGCGCTCTCCTCTAGTTCGGGAATTTCCAATTCGGGTATAAAAGTTTCAGGCAACGCGGTAAGGAGTGGAGAGATTTTATCCGGTTTGGTTACAGGTTCTTCCGCTGATTCGGTATTTGCCTTGGACGGACGGACGTCGCTCACCAAAGAAGTCTTGCTGGTTCTGGTGACTATGGGAGTCGTCTTAGTGTACTCCTGAGCTTCGAGTACAGGAATTTTGAAGTCACTTTCCAAGCGATCGGTAATCAAGGCTATTGGAGTTTCGGAAACCTGAGCCTCCTCGGGGGTGCTCTCAAGAGCCAGTTCCTCTTGGGCCAAGGCATCAATGCTTATCGCTATCTCGGGCGACTGCGGTTCACCGCCCGCCGAAAACTCTTTCGTGATCAACCAGATCATCATGAGAAAGAGAACGATCAAGTGGAGAGCAACCGAACCTGCCAAACACTTGTGATATAGATTCGTGATGTCTTTCCAGTGCTCCAGAAGGTAGATAAGCGCAGCGAGAGCAGCGAGAGCGAGCAGGATCCACCAGATGACGTTGCCGAGCAGTTCCATGAACTGATCCCAACGAGAGAGATCGGTGTACTCGAATACCTCTCGGGTCGTCGAACGATACAGAAGGTAACTATCCCCGGTTTCCTGACCGGAATCCGCTTCCGTTTCGAAATTCGAACTGAACAAAAGATCGAAACCCTCCATGCGTACAGCCGGATCCGTAGCATCGCCCTTATTGAAGTACAGATCAAGTTTTTCGGGGGGAGATTCCTTTCCCCCTGCGACACGACTTATGTAGAGCCCAAAGCCGGATTGATCATCGCGCTCACGATCCGATGCGAGGAAAATATGATCTCCACGCTTTGTCAGAGCGGCTTGAACGTCGTCCGCCTCCGAATTAAGATGGCTCACCGGTTCAGCAATCGAGAATCGGGGCATCAAACTCGGCGGTTCTTGTTCAGGGGTCGAAGAATTCCGATCGGTCGCTTCGGGAATGATTTCGGCAACTAGGATATCATCGCTCTTTCCGCCACGATCCGAAGAGAAGAATAAACGCCGACCATCAGCTGCCGTCGCGGGACCGAGTTCGTCATTCGCCGTATTGACACCTTCACCGAGGGACTCGGCGGCACTCCACCCCTCCTCATTTTTGCGAGCAACGTAAAGGTCGTACCCACCTTTTCCGCCGTCGCGATCCGAAGCGAAATAAAGGTACTCGCCATCACGAGAAAAAGCGGGCCCACGATCATTGAAGGAACTATTGAGGGCAGTGAGCGCCTCTGGTCGGGACCACACTCGTCCGTCCCAGTGAGAAAGATACATATCCGTCCCCGTATCATTATTGTCCCGTCGTACGAGAATCATGGTGGTGCCATTGGGCGAGAAGGTTGCCTCCAAGCGGTCGCCCTCTTGATTGACCGTATCGACCTCATCGGGATTCAAAGGATCCGCCTCTTCGGTAAAGACGTTCTGTACGGGATCCTCCCAGAGAACAAACCGAGCTTTGTCTTCATCCACGCCGACCGAAGTGTTTCCCTCGTCAGTATAGTATACCCAGACGTTTTGCCGCAAATTGTCCCAAACGAGCCAAGATATCGCGACAAAGACCACGAGCGCCGCCGCCGCAAGAAGAATGCTCACGATACGGCGCTTGCTACCGACTGGTTCTGAGTTGTTCGAGTCCATTGACGTTAAATATCAACCGGCGGGTGGCTGAACGACTACGTCGGGCTCATCCGGTTGGCCCGATGGCTTTCTGAATGCGCGGAGGGATAGATAGACGAGCAGAGCACCGGACAGAAAGAAAGCAATCAGCCAACCCGCATTGCTGCCGAACCATGCCGAGGTAGGCATTTTTGAATAATTGTAGCGACGAAGCACTCGCTTGCTTTTTGCATGGTAAAGCCCGAAGTCATTGCCGGATCGATCGGAATTGAACAACAGGTGAAAGCCGGCCATACGTGTGGCGGGATGATTTTCATTGAATTTGCCGTTGATTTCTTCACCCAGATTCGTAGGTGGCTTTGGGATGTTCCGGATCAGTCTGGAACGGTAAATATCCGATCCGCCGAACCCTCCCTCGCGATTCGAGGCGAAATATAGGAAATCCCCATGGTCGGTTATGACCGGGGCGCTGTCGTTATTCGGAGAACTGAGAACCGGCAGGTGCTTGGCATGGCGAAAAATCGGCGTCGCAGGTAAAGCATCGCCCTCAATGACGTCCAGACTAGGCCCGGCGGGGTCAGGCTCGAAACCAAGCCCGTAAAGCGGCGTATAGCGGTAATGAGCCTCGAGACAGAGAGTCACCAAAGAGGTAATGATCACCTGCCCCATGGCGCCTGCATGCGGACCGCTAAGCTGCCAAGATCCATCAGGGGCTTGGGCCTTAAGGTATTCCGCCTGCATTTTCTTGATCCATTTGCGCCATACGGGTCCCTGATGCTGGTAGGCGGCCAGCGTGCCGTAGTACGCGTAATAGATGTCGGCCAGATTAAATCCGGCTCCATCGAGTATGAGGGCGGATTCAAAAGCCTTGGCCGCGTTCGCCGAGGAACGGGTGAGCTGGGCGCAGAAGAAGCCGACCGCGTTCATTGCGTGTTTGCCCGAATTTCTCTTGCCGGGCGAATCGGTGTAACCGTAGGAGCCCCCGTCCTTGCCGCCACCGACAATCTCAAGGAACCCCCTCACTCCTTCCCAGGTTTTTTTCGGGATGGGGATACCTGACATTTCACCACTGGCCAGCGCCATGACCATCCAGCCGCTAACCGACAGGTCGCCTCGGTCCCCCGGCTTGTACCGCCAACCGCCCTCCTCGTGCTGGGAATCGACGATGAAATCTATGACGCCTTGCGCCATTGGTCGTAAATCCGGGTCTTTTGTTACGCCATAGGCCTCGACCAGTGCGAGGGCTGCAATGCCATGATCGTACATATTGCCCTTGCCGCGCATATCTCCGATGCCGGCCTCCTGAGCCTTGAGCCAGTCGAGACCACGCCTGACGTTGTCTTGATACTTGCATTGCTGGTCATGACGTTCTCCTCGTCCATAGAAGGCAAGGAGACTGAAGGCGGTGGCGGAAACGTCATGCCCGGCTTGCCCTCCAGTCTTCTTGATATCCCATCGACCGTCCTCCTCCTGCTGGGAGACAATGTAAGCAAGTGCCTTGTCGACAGCTTTTTCGGTTTCATTCGAACCACCCAGTTTGGCCATCACCTCGGGATCCTTTAGGGCGCCTTCACGGAGGGAGTAAAGCATACTGAGCTGGCGTTCGACGATCAGTCCGGACAGCTTGTCGCTGGCGACGTCGGCGGAATAAAGGTCAAAATCAACCTTGCGGTCACCCACGTCTGCCAGTTGCTCGGCTTCCGCAGCCTTGACCGCTTCCTTTTCGGTTATGTCTGCGGCTTGGTGGGGACGGTTCGAAGCAAAGAATAAGGTAAATCCATCAGGTGTGATGGTCGGATCGATTTCGTCAAAAGGAGTATTCACTCTGGTAGTCAGAGGCAATGGCCATGCATATTCGACGCCATCCCACTTTGAGATCCAGATGTCTTGACCGCCCTGCCCTCCCGGTCTGTCGCTGGTGAAGGCAAGCAAGTTGCCATCGCCGCTAAGAGCAGGCGACGTTTCGTGAAATTTACTGTTAAGGGCTCGCATCGGGCGGGACTCCCCCCAGTTGTTGCCATCCCATAGACGAAGGAAAAGGTTCGAGTTATTGCCGTCGACGTCGCTGGCATAGACCATGCGAGAACCATCCGACGAGATCACCGTCTGATCTATGTAATCGCCCGAAGCATTAACTTCGCTAACAGCTTCCGCCTTTTCCCAGAGTACGTAACCGGGTTCCACGTCCCTTGCGACTTTTTCTACGGCAATGCTGTCGGTGTACTTATGCCAACGCCAAGGTTCCAAGTAAGACAAACTCCAGATTGCCGCCCCGAGCACGATTCCGAGCGCTCCCCAAGCGTAAATCTTGTAACGCCGCCGGCGGGTCAAACCGAGAAAAGCCTTGGACTCCTCCACGGCTTGGTCGACGTCTGTGTTAGCCTTGGGCATTGCGGATCGTTTTACCTTTCCGTTTTAACGGCGATATTGGCTTTCGGCACGCCAACCGACCGGCAAATCGACATAACGTTTGCCAGATAGAGGTGTTTGGCATCCTGATCGCTACGGATAAGCACCTTCAGGTCAGGTTTCTTTTTGACCTCGGCATCCATCCAAACCTCGATTTGCTCTTCAGTCACCTGTTTGCCCATTAGGACATAGGCGCCGCTTTTCCTAATATTAATCTTAGCCAAATTACCCGTGGACTGGGTCAAGGATTGATTCCGGGCATCGACCGGCAAATTCACCATGTGATCGATTTCCTCTTCCTTGAAGGTAGTGGTGACGAGGAAGAAAATGATTAGGATGAACATCACGTCCAGCATGCTGGATATATTGATGATTTCCCCGTCCGAGGAGGAACTGTTGCGCCGGCAATTCATGATTCGTCGGAAGTGGAATCGGTTGACTTTTGTGCGGCAGTTTTACGGACCGTTTTCTTGGCGGCAGGTTTTCTCGCCGTCGGCTTCTTAGCCGCAGTCTTACTTTTCGCAAGAGCGTGAGTAACGATAAATTCGGTGCCGGCCTCGTCGATATGGTCAATCGCGCGATCCGCTCGAGTGGACAACCACTGAAAGAGCAACAGAACGGGGATGGCGATAGTAAGTCCGGCTGCAGTACTGACGAGTGCCTGATAAATGCCGTTAGCCAAATCGGCGGTCTTGGCCGCTCCTCCGCTGGCCGCCGTTTTCTGGAAGGCATCTATCATGCCGTAAACGGTACCCAGCAAACCAAGAAGAGGACAGACTCCCGCAATCACGGAGAGCGGTCGCACACTTCGCTTCATCTTTTCAGCCTCACGACTTCCGGCGTCCTCGATCGCTTTGCCGATGGCCTCATGGCCCTCCTTTCGCCACTGAACTCCGGCCTTGAAGACATGACCTGCGGCACCGCCCGATTCGTCGCAAAACTCTTCGGCTGCCTTGCCGCTCGGGTCGCTTTTCCATGCATCCCCGAAACCGCTGAGAAAACCTTCCGGCAATACTCGATCTTTCTTTAAGGAAATAAAACGTTCGATACCAAGAGCCACAGCGAGAATTGACGCTATTGCCAGAGGAATCATCACCGGTCCTCCCTTCTTGACTAGGGCGAACATGGTTTCGTTCTCGTCACCTGCTCCGGCGCCGACCTCAGCGGCCATGGCCAAAGAGGTGAAGGCCAGGAAGATAAAGGCCCCGATAGATAAGGCATAGCGCCCGCTTATTGATGATATTGGATTGCAGTGATTCATTTTCATGGTGTTTGGATTGGAAAGTTCGTTTAGCCGGAACGGAGCTGGTCTAGGTATTGGCGGGCGACGACAGCCGCCTTTTCCTCGCCATAGCGAGTAATTACCTCCTTGAAGCGCAACACGGCGTCTTCCCGTTTCTTCTGAGCCAGGAGTACACGTCCTATCTCCAGCACGGACTTGGCCCGCCAACTGGGATATTTCTTGAAATTGATCTCGATGTTAACGAATTCGGCAACGGCTTTCTCGTACTGTTGCAAATTAAAGTAACATTCACCGGTTTGAAATCGACCTCTCACGGTCCATAAGTCGATCTTTTTCTGATCGAGAAAGAGTTTGCCGTACTCGGCGATGGCTTCCTGATGCTTGTCGCTGTTCTCCAGTGCATAGCCTAGGCCGAATTGGGCATTGCGCAACCACTTGCTTTCGCTGAATCGACGAAGGAACTCCCGATAGGTCTTGACGGCTTTCTTGTGCTCGCCGGTGAGAGCCTGAGTTTCGCCAAGACGCATGGTAACGGTCTCGGCCAAGATGGGATCCAATCCGGAAATCTTGGCAGCGGCGGCGAAATGGTCTCGAGCCTGCACTGTCTCCTTGATGATGAATCGGGACTCTCCGGCCTGAAACAGCATGGAACCGCGCAATTTTGACTCCGGATAGTCCAACAGAAGTTGCTCGAATCTTGTAGCCGCAATCTCGTGGTTGCCCTTCTTGAAGTGGGCGCCTGCCAATTGAATCTCCAACGGTTCCTTAAGCGCTTCGTCCTCGAGTGTATCCAAGGTAGCCGTCAGCTCAGCGATGACTTTTTCCTGAGCACCGGCATCAAGATTGAGCTCTGCCATTTCGCTTTGAACCTTGACTACCAGCGGGCTCTTCGGGTGCGTAGCGAGCAATTTCTCATAGAGCTCGGTGGCTTCCTTGTTTCGTTTTCGAGCACGCTCGGCCCATGCCCATTCGTAGAGAGCTTGGTCGGCAAACTCCGATTTCGGATATTCTTCGGTTACGCGCTTGAAATAAGTGGATGCATTTCCCCAGTCCTTGAGCTTAGCTGCAGATAAACCCGAATAGTAGACCACGAGAGCCAACTTCTCATGTTCCTTGAAGCGTTTCAGCATTTGCGGAAAGTGCTTGGTGGCCACTTCGAAATTCTCGGCGTTTATCAGAGATATTCCATGTTGCAAGGCGGCGTCGGAACCAAGTGGATCATTATGCGGAACTTTGGAAAAATGCTCGGACGCTTCTTCATACTTTTTCTCGGTCGCATTGACCCAACCCAGATAATAGTTAACACGCGTGCGCTGCGCAGGAGCTGTCTTATTAAGGGCGCAACGTTTTCCTTGTCCTCCTTTAGAAACCGCTCCAGAGCGGTTCGGGCTCGGCTTAAATCACCCGTTTGAAAGGAGAGCCGACCTTGTTCGGAAAGAGCAAGGGGCATATGGGGGGTAACGTCGGGATAATAATCGACCAAGGTGAGCAAGTGCCCAAGAGCCAAGTCCCGTTTCCCCAAACGGTCGTACGCCACAGCCAACTGAATGAGCGCGGTGTCGAGGTTCGGACCCATTGTAACCTTGGGCTTTTTCTTCTCTTTAGTTTCGACGCATTGGGCGACGAAATCTTCAAGTGGTTTGACTGAAGCCTCCCACTTTTCTTGACGGAAATGACAATCCCCTGCGACAAACGACAATTGGGCGAAAAACTGGCCTTCGGGCTTCTGGGCCAACAATGGCCCAGCACTGGCAAGAGCCTGAGGCCAACGCTTGGCAAGGTGATGAATCTGCGCAATACGCATTCGAGCCGCAAAGACGCGAGAGTGTTCCTTATGGGCATTGATGAAATCAGTGTATGCCTTTACCGCCTCGTCTCCGCGATTAAGCAAATAAAGGTTTTCACCTCGAAGAAAACGAGTGTCTCCGGCCATGGGATGGTCAAGGTAACCGGCAATAAAGACATCCGTCTCCTTAAGACTATTACTAAAATCCTTGAGCTTGTGCAGACAGGTGGCGCGTTGTGACACCACTTCAGCCATTTGCCCAAAGGAACGTCGACTCTCGATTTGTTGCAACGCCGCTTGTGCAAGTTTCCAGTCGGGAGTTTTGCTACCTATTAGGGCATTGGCATAGTCGAACTGAATATCGTCAATAAGGGGCAATTTATTCGCCTTATTGCCCAGACGCTTAATGTAATCGCCGAGGATTTGGGCGGATCGGTCGAAGTTGTCCTGACGGCGGGAGAAAACCCTTGCCCACCAAAGGTTGGACCTTGCGGTCACCGGGCTATCGCCCATCGCCAGAGGAGAAAACTTCTTGTCCGCCTTTCCATAATCTTCGAGTTCGAGAAGAGAGCGAGCCACGTAGAACTTGGCATCATCGACATATGGAGCGGGTTTGCCTTTTTCATCCGGTTTGGCCAACTTCAGATAAGCTTCGAAATCCGGTATCGCGAGCTCGTATTTCTTGAGTCGGAAACGAGTGAACCCCAGTTGGTATTGACACTCCGCGCCATCGTTTCCGGACATTCCGGGAAGAGCTGCGGCAAAGGCAGGCTCTGCCTTCTCGTATTCTTTCAATATAGTGTGACACTCGCCAAGAAGATAGGCTGAAAGGGTTTTCCATTGAGGGGAAGTCTCCAACGCGGAAACCTTCGCAAGCGATTCGACGGCCTCCTTGGTTTTTTTCGTTTGATAGAATGCAAAACCACGCTGGTATAGGGCACGCGCGGTCTGCGTGGGACTGGGCTTGGAAGCCGACAGTTTGGCCGTCCATTGAAGAACCGATTCCCATTCCGACTTTTCAAAGGAAACATCACAAATCGCAGCTAGAGCGGCAGTCTTGAAGGAAGGGGTCTTGAGGTTTTTCAACTGAGCGATAAAAAGTTGCCGTGCCTCTTCTTTCTGGCCCGAGTTCAGCATGCATTGGCTCTGGAGCATGATCAGCCTCTCACGGTTAATGGACTTCTCCAAATTAGGCTTGGCCAAAAGCGTCGAGAACTCCGGCTTGGCTTTATCGTAAAGCTTTAACGCATAAAGACTTAAAGCCAACCCCCTACGAGCCAGATCAGCCTTGGGGTGAGTGCCGTTCTTTTGCAGAAATTGCTGATACTGCTCAACGGCAACCGGGTAGAGTTTCCGATTGTAGGCGGCATTGGCGATGAAGTACTGTTCAAGAAGGGGATCGTCCGCTGCCGGCATCGATGAAGGGAAGATCGATATCAACCCAAGAGTAAGATAAAAACACCCCTTATACGCCATCCGAATCATGCCTTTAGGATAAATAGATCAGCTAGGCCTTGGAATTAACAAAACAGGCAAGTGATCAAAAGACGGAGAAAATTTCATTTCTATATAGAATTAGGGGAATTTAGATAAGCTTGGAAAATATTTCCAATTCAACAAGCACCAAAATCAATATTTATTAAGAAAATATCGAAAGCTAATAACTCCAAAAACTGGATTGGTAATACAATTCTTTTTTCTATTCGCAAAATTCCGTCATCAATCATAGTCAAAAAAAACGATTAAAGAGACTTTCATCATCATGAATCGAAGACAATTCATCACTTCATCCGCCGCGACCGCAATGGCGTCCTCGCGCCTACTTGCCAAACCGAAGAGAAAAAACCCTTTTTGCGTCTTCACCAAACCTTTTCAATCCCTTTCCTATGATGAAATGGCTGAGATCATTGCCGATCTGGGGTTCGATGGAATAGAGGGCACCATCCGACCGGGTGGTCACATCGCCCCCCAGCAGGTACCTGACGAACTACCAAAAATGGTCGAGGCCCTGCGAAAACGAAAGCTCGACCTGACCATCATGGCCTCGGGCATCAACAACGCGGACGACAAGCTAAACGTCCGGCAATTACAGATAGCCGCAAAGCTTGGCGTGAAGCGATATCGAATGGCCTATTACAAGTACGACTTGAAACGCCCGATAGCCCAACAATTAAAAGAGCTGCACCCCGTACTGGACAATTTGGTTGCTCTCAACAAGGAACTGGGGATCCAAGCCATTTATCAAAATCATTCCGGAAGCAACTACGTAGGAGCCCCACTATGGGACCTTCGCGAACTATTCGCTAAATATGATCCAAGGTACATTGCCGTTGGTTTGGACATGGCTCACATGACTGCCGAAGGAACTCGTTCCTGGCCAATTCAAGCAAACCTGATGAGACCGCGAATCGGCTCCCTTTACGTCAAAAGTTTTCGCTGGGAAAACAATAAACGGAAGAATTGCCCATTATCGGAAGGCATAGTCGACCGAAAATATCCCAGAGAACTGCTCAAGAGCGGATTTGAAGGTCCCATAAACCTTCACGAAGAGTACATTAACCATCGGGACCCAAAACTCGTGCCCGAGCATGTGAAAGCCATCAAAAAAGACGTGACAACTTTGAAGGAATGGCTGGGATGGGCCTAAAGGGACATCCGCCAAACCAGAAGCAGAACCTTTTACGAAAGCCCCCCCGGAGAGCTCCGCAAGGAATGTACGGCAGCCAGAAAAGCTCCGAACAGGAAGAGGGCTACCAGTTGATGAACGACGGGCAACAGAATCGGCATCTCCACCAAAAATAGAATAGTCAAAACCCCAAGACAGAACTGAGACAAGACAAGGACCAGCAGACAGAAGAATCGACGAGCTTGCAATTCGTTCAAGGTTCCCGAACGCAAGGCGAACCACGCCGAAACACCAGTTGAAATTGCCAGTATCGTCCCCAGCCAACGGTGGACGAACTGAACGGAAAACTTGTCCGAAACAAAATTCTGCCAAAAGGGGGAAAGCCCGAACAAGGCGCGAGGCATCCAATCCTCTCCCATTTTGGGAAAAGTATTGAATCCGTAACCGGCTTTCATTCCGGAAACGAAGGCCCCGTAGACGACTTGAAAACAGAACAAGGAGAGCAAGCAGAGGATTGCGGGACGATACCTCAAGGAACCGTCTCCGGGCGTTTCTTGATCGGTCAACCCGAGAATCATCCACCAGGCAAGGCCGAACACGGCAAAAGCCAATCCCAAATGGGCAGCCAATCGGAAGTGACTGACCTCGGGATTTCGGACCAACCCGCTCTTGACCATATACCAGCCCATCAATCCCTGTGCGCCGACCAATAAAACCAAGCACAAACCACTAATAATCATATATTTGCTTAACTTATTTCGCCATATAAACCACAGATAAGGCAACAGGCAAAGCAATCCCACGAAACGACCGAGAATTCGGTGCAGGTACTCCCAAAAGAAGATATCCTTGAAGCCTTCCAGATTCATTCCCTTATTGATTTTTTGGTACTCGGGAAAAGCTTTGTACTGATCGAACACCTCCTCCCATTCGGTCTGGGACAAAGGTGGCAAAACCCCCATAACGGGGCGCCAATCGACCATCGACAAACCGGAACCCGTCAAGCGAGTGATTCCCCCGACAACCAAGATCACGACCACACTGAGGCAGACGCATCTTAGCCAAATCAGAACGGCACCGGATACATTCATAGATTCACCTTGGGGCTTTCATTGATCAAAAGAAGCAGCAAGACACTCATGAATCTGAGCAAAATTTGGTGAATGCCCCATAAAGGATCTGCAATTTCGCAAAAGTTTATACTTATGGCAACAACAAGGATTTTCTCCTGATAAGACGGCAAACTCGTATAGGCGTGACCATTCAGGAGATCCGGTTATTGACCGAAATATAGGAAAAACCAAATCTGCAGGGGAGATAATCCATTCCCCTCGTAGATTTCAATCTACTTTATCTCACAAACTCCAAGGCTCCCGCATCTCTGCGCAATCCCGTTGGCTTCCTGCCCGTGAAGTCGTGGTGTTGAGGACCGTGAAATTGCCAGTGAAAGAGCTCCTCAATCGTAGTTCTGGCATCTTTCAAGGTGCCTTGGCATATACGGACGAACTCAATGGCTCCGTTCAAGTAATTGCCTTTGGGTGAACCACCAATATGAAGATCGGCCGAATTGGCGAGGGATTCCGACCCGAGGCCTCGACCAACGGCGTTCTTCCTGCCGTCGAGGTAGATTGTCATGGTCTTGGCCTGCCGATCGGCCTCGGCAATCACATGGTGCCACCTAGCGTCGTTGACCTTAAGAACGCTTTCCAATTTAACTTCACGATCCCTCTCCTTAACCGTGAGAGTGACACCGCCCTTGGCATTAAGGGTCAGGCTGTATCCGGCTCTGCCCATCTTCTCGACCAGGATGCTCCTGCCCTGCCCCACGGC
>CAZXKR010000013.1:0-3684 GCA_964641305.1 uncultured Puniceicoccaceae bacterium
TGCGGTGCGGGCAGCGGCATAACCTGCGCTACCACCACCGATTACTAAAAAATCATAACGCATGGAGGGAAAGTTTACGGTTGTGGAGAGAACTGGAATTCGGTCGAATCAAACTTTTTTCAAATCACGATATGACTGATAGATTGGCAAGCGTTTCTCGTTGGACGGGCATTTTGTTTTTCGCACTTTGCGTAAGCATAGCAGGTCAAGGTGAAGAAAAGTACCCGCCGGAAGGGTTGTTCGAGGAGATCTGGATGGAGGTGCGGATGTTCGATGCAAAGGTGGGATATGCCCACACCACTTTCGAGCGGCATGGATCGGAAGTGAGGTTGCGTACCCACACCTACATGAAGATCAAGCGGGCGGGCACCGAAGTGATCATGGAATCACATGAGAACAGTCGCGAAACAATCGATGGCGAAATCCTGGGTTTCAGCGGAGTGGTCAACATGGGAGCCCAACCCATTCGCAAGGAGGGTATCGTGAAGGGAGGCAAGGTAGTCGTGACGAACGAGCAATTTGGCCGAAAATCGACCAACAGCTACGAACTGGACCAGAGAGGCGTGATGAACTGGGGCTTGATTCGCTTGATGGTGAAAAAGGGGTTTCGCAAGGGAACGAAATACGAGGTCTGGGTATACTCACCCGACTTCGGGATGGAGTCTCCCACCAAGGCGTCCATCGAAGTACACGGCGAGGAAACGATCAAACTCCATGCCGGGCCAACGGAAGCGACGAAAATCACAACGGTGCTTCATTCCAATGCGGGCAAGATTGAAACGCTTAGCTGGGTGGACAAACACGGCATGGCCCTGAAGACGACGATGCATCTGGGAGGTTTCCCCATAGAAATGGTGAAGACGAGCAGCGGAGAAGCAATGAAGGATTTCGTCTCCGCCGAGTTCTTCAACAAGAGCTTGATCAAACTGGAAGGGAAAATTCCTCCCGACGCAAAATCAGTAACCTACGAACTGGGCGCTAAAAAAGACGATGATCTTCAGACTGTTCCTGAAGACGGAGATTTCCAGAAATCCCAAAGGCAGGAGAATGGAGCGATCCAAGTGCGGGTGGAACGAATAAAGCTCGACGAAGTACTCAAGGGCAAGGGGAACCCGGGACAAGTCGCCCCCGAATACCGCTTGCCAAACGTAATGATTGATGCGAACGATCCCGGAATCAGCGCTCTAGCGCGAGCAGCCTCTCGCGGGGCAAAAAACCCAGTACAGATGGCAAGCAACCTGAGGAGTTTCGTGACCCACTACGTAACGGCCAAAAATCTCGACGTAGGATTCGCTACAGCCAGCGAGGTGGCTCGCACCCGCGAAGGCGACTGTAGCGAGCATGCCGTATTGCTGGCTGCCTTGGGGAGGTCCTCGGGATTGCCAAGCAGGGTAGCGGCAGGTCTCGTATACTTGCCGAAGTACAAAAGTCGAAAACACATAATGGGCTTCCATATGTGGACGCAGTTTCACATACGTGGCAAGTGGGTGGATTTTGACGCAGCAATGGGCGAATCCGAATGCGCCCCAACCCGTATCGCCTTTGCCACCTCTTCCTTGAAAGACGAGTCTTTGTCCAGCATCGCTTTCTCAATCGCCGAACCTATCGGAAACCTTAACGTGAAGATCTTAGCCGTAAAAAGGTAGAATATCTCCATTACACGCGGGACTTTTACACCTTGACAGAATGGACTCGCGGGAAAAAAATTAAGCACCTTTATAATAGATGGATGTAGAAGCGTCTGCTGGAATAAAGTGTTTTCCCCAAACATTCACGATACAAACTTCATAGCATTAGAAATGTCCGAGTTCTTCCCAGAAGTCTCCTCAATCAAATACGAAGGCCCCGAGTCGAAAAACCCGCTCGCCTTCAAGCACTATAACGCCGACGAACTCGTGGAGGGCAAGTCGATGCGAGAACACTTTCGTTTTGGAGCAGCCTATTGGCACTGCATGCGAAATCCCTTGGGTGACCCCTTTGGACCCGGGACCGCCCAAATGCCTTGGGACGACGGGAGCGATTCCGTGGAGAACGCGCAAAAGAGAACCCATGTCTTTTTCGAGTTCCTCGAGAAGACAGGCATTGATTACTACTGCTTTCACGATAGAGACATCGCACCCGAGTTAGGCACCTTGGCCGAATCCAATGCCGCTCTCGATGCCGTAGTTAACGAGCTTGAGGGCTTGCAGCAACAAACAGGGAAGAAACTGCTTTGGGGCACGGCGTGCCTCTTCGTGCACCCTCGCTATGCAATGGGTGCCGCAACTTCTCCATGCCCCGAGGTGTTCGCCTACGCGGCAGCTCAGGTAAAGAAAGCGATCGAGGTTACTCACCGGCTCGGTGGTGAAGGCTACACATTTTGGGGCGGCCGGGAAGGTTACTCCTCCTTGATCAATACCGACCTGAAGCGGGAATTGGACAACTTGGGTCGCTTCCTACACATGGCAGTCGATTACAAAAAGGAAATTGGCTTTGAGGGACAGTTCTACATCGAACCCAAGCCCAAGGAACCTACCAAGCACCAGTACGATTCCGACGCAGCCGCCTGCCTCAATTTTCTGAGAGAGTACGACTTGCTCGACCACTTCAAGCTCAACATTGAAACCAATCACGCCATCCTTGCCGGCCATACCGTAGAGCACGACCTAAAGGTGGCTTCAGCCGCAGAAGCGCTTGGCTCGATCGATGCCAATGCGGGCGATGAGCTGTTGGGTTGGGACACCGATCAGTTCCCCACCAACATTTACGACGCGACCAGAATCATGCTCGTACTCCTCGACATGGGAGGCTTTACGACGGGCGGATTGAACTTCGATGCAAAACGCCGACGCGAATCTCACGAACCGATCGATCTTTTCCATGCCCACATCGGAGGGATGGACACCTTCGCCCGGGGGCTTAAATCCGCAGCTGCCATAAGGGCGGATGGTCGCATGAAGGAGTTTGTCGCCAATCGTTACGGTGGTTGGGACGAAGGCGTTGGCGCCAAGATAGAAAGAGGAGAATCCAATTTGGCCGATCTCGAGGCTCACGCACTGTCTAAAGAACCTGCGCCACCTTCTTCCGGTAGGCAGGAAATGCTGGAAAACTTATTCAACGAATTCATTTGAGGCCCTTAGGCCGACTTCCAACCTAGTAGTTTAACACCTCAGCCGAACAAGCACCATGATAAGAGCAGCCGAATACGAAGCAGGGGACGTGGTTCTCCCTGAAGGAGAACTGGGCAAGGGATTCTGTATCCTTGAGAGCGGCACGCTGGAAGTTGTGCGAGATGGACGAACTCTCACTGAAATAGACACCGCAGGATCCATATTCGGGGAATTGAGCGAAATTCTCTCGATGAAGCGAGATGCGACGATTCGGGCCAAGACGCCCGCCAAGGTTCGGCACGTGGAGGAAAGCATTGCCGATATCGTGACAAAGAATCCCAAAGTCTCGATCAAGCTCATCCGCACGCTTGGCCGGAGACTCTTCCGAATGAATCGCCTAGTGGCAACCGGACTTCCCGCAGACAAGCCTGAACAGGCAGAAGCCAGCGCCACGGGAGTTTCCCTTCTCGTAGTAGACGACCAACCGGCGATCATCGATCAGCTTTCGGAAATTGCCGAACGGAACGAGTGGTCCGTGCAAGGAGCCGGAAGTGAAGTCGAAGCCCTTAGCATCTGCGAGCGGTCCGCCTTCACC
>CAZXKR010000013.1:3784-14688 GCA_964641305.1 uncultured Puniceicoccaceae bacterium
ATAGAAGAGCTCAAACTACCAATGCGCGGCGCAATCGTAGCTGTGGGAGAGGAAGCGGAAATGTGGAACAACTTGGACGGAGCCGAAGAGTGGGGGATTTGCGAGACTCTGGATGAAGCCAAGGAGTTTCTTGCTCAGGATCCCGAAGAAGAGGAAGCCGAAGAAGAGTAGTCTCCATGCCGATGGGCACTCTCCTCATACGCTGGTCTTCAACATTCAATCCTAACACCCTCCCCTTCCCCTTGCACCAGCAAGTTGGAAATGCTTTCACCCAAAAGCCTGCCCCTCCGATAGTTTCATAAACTTCCTTAACTAATGGACGACGCCCAACCGGATCTCGAATCAGTTCGCACTTACCTTCTGGATTTGCAGGATCGGATTATGATCGCTGCTTGCGATCTGGATCCGGAGGTCGACGTTCAAACAGACGAGTGGGAACGAAGCGAAGGTGGAGGTGGTCGTACCCAAGCCCTCTCCAAAGGCAAAATCTTTGAGAAAGGAGGAGTAAACTTCTCTGACGTCAGTGGGAAAGAGCTCCCGCCATCCGCAACAGCCAACCGACCCGAACTGGCCGGAGCTTCCTTTCGAGCAATGGGGGTATCGGTAGTGCTACACCCTGAAAACCCCTTTGCTCCGACCAGCCACGCAAACGTACGTTTTTTCAGGGCTGAGCCCAAGAATGGCGCTCCGCCGGCTTGGTGGTTCGGTGGAGGATTCGATCTTACGCCATACTACGGTTTTGAGGAGGATGCAATATCTTGGCACAAAGCCGCGAGAGACTCCTGCAAAAACTTTGGTGAAAATCTTTACCCCCGTTTAAAAAAATGGTGTGACGAATACTTTTATCTCAAGCACAGAAACGAGCCACGGGGGATCGGAGGCATCTTTTTCGACGACTTCGACGAAGGAGGATTCGACCAAGCTTTCGCTTTTCTTAAAAGTGTAGGCGATTCCTACCCGACTGCGTATCTTCCCATTGTCGAAAACCGAGCAAATCTCCCTTTCGAGGAACGCCACAAGGAATTTCAACGCTATCGACGAGGCCGCTATGTGGAATTCAACCTCGTTTATGACCGAGGCACCCTCTTCGGGCTCCAGTCGGGAGGACGGGTGGAATCAATCCTGATGTCTCTTCCACCTCAGGTAGCATGGAAATATGAATGGCAACCCGAAACCGGCTCCGAAGAAGCCCGACTTTACGAAAAGTTTCTAAAACCACGAGATTGGGCTGAGGAATCATGACAGGCCGCCAACGTATCCTCGACGCACTGGCTTGCAAGCCTCTGGACAGACCTCCGCTCTGGATTATGCGGCAGGCCGGGCGATACTTGCCTGAATACCGAGCACTGAAGGAGAAGTACAGTTTCCTGGAGATGGTTCGAGAACCCACTTTGGCTCAGGAGGTGACCCTTCAACCGCTATCCCGCTTCCCCCTTGATGCTGCGATCGTATTCAGCGACATATTGGTTGTACCGGAAGCCATGGGACAAGGCTACGGCTTTCACGACAAAGGGGGAATCCGGATGGACTTCGCCATCGAAACAGCCAACGACGTAGAACGGCTCGAAGTCGAGGGAGCCGCCGATCGCCTTGATTACGTGGCAAAGGCCCTTGCTCTCTTGCGGGAATCCCTGGGCAACGAAAAAGCCCTTCTTGGTTTTTGCGGATCTCCATGGACATTGGCATGCTACGCAATTGCTGGCGGATCTTCCGCAGGCTTTCCCAAGGCACTTGCCTTTGCAAAAGAGCAACCCCATGCCTTCAACCAGCTCATGGAAAAATTCACGACCGTGTTGATGCAATACCTCCGCCGACAAGCCGAAGCCGGGGCAGATGCCATCCAAATCTTCGACACTTGGGGAAGCCTTTGCCCGGATGGTGACTCGGAAGCATGGTCACTTCGATGGATCCGAGAATTAACATCCAGCCTGCGAGAGAAAATCCCATTGATCCTCTACGCCAAGGATTCGGCAAACAAGCTCCAAGAACTTGTTTCATGCGGAACGACCTGTCTCGCGCTCGATCATTCCATCGATCTAGCCGAAGCCAAGAACAGTCTTGGGAGCAAGATTTCCGTTCAAGGGAATCTCGACCCCGAGCTTCTGGAGTCAGACCCCGCCTCAGTTCGCTCTGCCGCCAAAGACCTGATGTCTCGGATGGCACCTTACGACGGGCATGTATTCAACCTCGGGCACGGCATCCGCCCCACTGCCAAAATCGACTGCGTGGAAGCACTGGCGAAAACCGTGCTTGGCTATTCTTTGGAAAACTGAATTTACGAAACTGATTCCGGACAAGGTGCGGTTTCAATCCGCATGTGAAACCGACAGCAAGCCCTGAGGAAAACAAATTTCTCCCACGGCGGCTTCGAAATCCTTAAAACCATCGAGGATTTCGATTTCCATGCGAATGAAATACAAAGGGATAATCGGCTTGTAGTCCGGCGGGATGCGTACGGCGTCTTTTTCCGTGGTCACGACAACCTCGGACCCGGCATGTCGAGCACGCTTCAAAACCCTGTCCAGTTCGCCTCTGGTGTACCTATGGTGATCGAGAAAACGTCTACGATAGCGGAGATCCCCTACCAGTTGGTCGATCATTTCTTCAAAACCTCGAGGCGAAGCAATAGCGCTAAAGACCCCAACAGGGGTTTCTTTTAGAAAATCGACATCTTGCAATCGGTCGCCATTTACTTCGAGAAAATGCCTGGGGTGATGTGTACAACGAATGATTTGAGCCTTGGGGTTGTGCTTGTTAATCAAGTCCAGCAACTCACCATCCGGATCAGTCTTCGATTTGGTGAGGAAAATATAAGATGCTCGCGAAAGATGAGCAATCGGTTCGCGAAGGATTCCACGAGGCAGAAGGTTTCCATTGCCAAAAGGGTTGGTTTGGTCGACCAGCAGCAGGTTGAGTCGGCCTTTCAGAGCCAGATACTGAAAACCATCGTCCAGCACGAGAGTGTCCACACCGAACTTGCGAATCGCATAGGTTCCGGCTTTGACGCGATCCTTGTCGACTAAAACCACTACGCCGGGCAAGTTCCGAGCCAACATGTAGGGTTCGTCCCCCGCAACAGTCGAATCAAGCAGGACTTTTTCGCCATCGCTGACCACCTTGGGTGGGGGAGCCTCGGTATAGGTAAGCCAACGCCAGAAACGCCGCAGGGGAGGTTCCCTACGACTTTTGTAACCCCGACTGAGTATGGCAACCTTCCGCCCCTTGGCCATCAGAGCTTGAGCAAAACGTTCCACCACCGGAGTCTTGCCCGTACCTCCAACGGTTAGGTTTCCCACCACAACGACAAGGCAACCCAAGGGCCTGTCTTTAAAAATGACCCGATTACGATATAATTTTAAACGAAGACGAACCAAGCCGGAAAAAAGATAAGAAAAGCCCTTCAGGAAAAAACCTAATACACGTGCAGGTGGAGAATGGTCGCGATCATAAATTACGCCTTCGACGAAAACTTCAAATCGTTCCCAATTTCTATATAGCCTTTTGCGCAATCTTCGCAGCATACGGTTCCTCTTTCTAATCGGAATCGTCCGGAGGCAAGCCTATTTGACAGCTCGAAATCGGTACAGGGCGGACAGCTCAAGGGGTTCTCATTTGACAAAGAGAAATTTTCTGATTTAATGAGCTACATTCAACCGCCCCATTTCCTCGCAAAGATTACAATTTATCTTTCCTATGCAGGTCAGTTTGCTCAAATCAAAGCTACATCGTGCCACGGTCACATCCGTGGCACCCGATTATTCGGGCAGTCTCTCCATAGATGAATCACTAATGCAAGCGGCGGGATTACTGAACCACGAAAGGATCTTGGTCGGTAACATTACAAACGGAAATCGCTTCGAGACCTATGCCATACCGGCACCCGAAGGTTCCGGAGAAATCGCCCTGAACGGTGCTGCCGCGCATAAGGGGTCGCCCGGCGACTTACTTGTCATTCTCAGCTTTGTACAGCTTGACCCCGACGAGGCTGCCGACTGGGCGCCCAGAGTGGTAATCGTCGGAGAGGGTAATAAATCCTTTGAAAAGAAAAACAACTAACTTTCTCTTGCTATAACTTTTGACATGATTGACTACAAGCTGTTCATACCCGGACCGATAAACGTTTCCGAAGAGACTTACCGATCCATGGAAACTCCCGTAATGGGACATCGAAGTCCCGACTTTGTAGAGCTATACAGGTCCGTACAACCAAAGTTGCAGCGTATCTTCGGAACGGAAGACCCGGTATTTCTTTCCACCTCCAGCGCGTGGGGAGTGATGGAAGGATCCGTGCGCAATCTTTGTTCGAAAAAAGTGCTCAACTGTATGTGCGGAGCTTTCTCCGACAAATGGTACGACGTATCTAATCGCTGTGGAAAGGACGCGGGGCAACTGAAAGCGGAATGGGGGCACCACATCGACCCCGAAGACATCCGAAATTCCCTGTCTTCAGGGGAGTACGACGTCGTCACTCTCGTCCACAACGAAACCTCTTGCGGGATGATGAATCCCCTTGCAGAGATAATGGAAGTCCTACGAGAATTCCCGGACGTCGTCTCCGTCGTAGACACGGTGAGCTCCTTTTCTGCCGTGCCGATCCCGAAAGACGAACTGGGAATAGACGTACTGCTAACCGGCACACAAAAAGCCTTGGCGATGCCTCCGGGATTGGCCTTGCTTTCAGTTTCGGAACGAGCGATGAAGCGGGCCGAACAGGTGAATGACCGAGGCTATTACTTCGACTTTTTGGAATTCAACAAGAATCATGAAAAAGGGATGACCCCAAGCACCCCTGTCATTCCCCTCATTCATGCGCTGGAACACACCTTGGACAAAATCTTCGCGGAAGGCTTGGAAGCTCGATTTGCCCGACATGCACGCCTCAACGACAAGGTGCGGGCTTGGGTTTCGCGGAACGGATTGGCATTATTTCCCCAAGAGCAATACGCTTCACGATCTCTGACATGCGTAAAAAACACTCGAGGCATTGAGATCGCCGCGCTCAATGATGCCCTGAAGAAGGAGAAGAAATTTTCAATCGACGGAGGCTACGGCAAAATCAAAGGTCAGACCTTTCGCATATCCAACATGGGTGACGAAACCGACGAAACGATCGACGAATTACTCACGGCTATCGATGAATTACTTCCTCGATTCCTGCCTTCCTAAGCCTCTCGGCTCAGGTGCTACATTAAATCTAGGTTCACGAATAAAAATAATTGTTTCATGAAAAAACTTATCATTGCGGAAAAACCCAGTGTAGCGAAAGACCTTGCGCGCGTTCTTGGCGATGTGCCAAAGGATGGCGAAAAATACGAAGACGAAGATCTTGTGATAGACTGTGCTCTCGGCCATCTCGTCGAGTTGTTTATGCCCGACGACTTTGACAAGAACCTCAAGAAGTGGCGTTTGACCAACTTGCCCATCGTGCCCGAGGAGTTTCAGCTAAAGCCGATTCAAAACACAAAAAAGAAATTCAACGACCTGAAGAGATTGTTGAATCGAAGCGACGTGGGCGAGATCGTAAATGCCTGTGACGCCGGTCGTGAGGGAGAGCTTATCTTCACCTACGTTTACGAGCTGGCCGGATGCAAAAAGCCCGTGCAGCGACTTTGGATGCTATCGATGACCGACCAGTCGATACGAGAAGCGTACAACCAGCTTAGACCAGGTAAAGAAATGCAATTCTTGCAGGATGCCGCTCGCTGCCGATCCGAATCAGACTGGCTGATCGGCATCAACGGCACACGTGTCGTGACTCTAAGGAAGAGCAGAGGAAAAAGTCGACAGATGGCCACCGTTGGTCGGGTACAGACTCCCACCCTCTCCCTGGTTGTGACTCGCGACCTAGCCATTCGCAACTTCAAGCCTCGTAAATACCACCGTATAACAGCCAAGTTCGGTATCCGTGAAGGCGAATACGAGGGCGTCTACCAACGCACTCCCTTCAAGAAAGACGAGGACAACGAACACGACCGAGTGGACCGAGTATGGGACGAAGATTCTGCAAAAGCCTTGCACGAATCGCTAACCTCGGCAGGTGAAGCCGAAGTTACCGAGAACAAGCGACGCTCACCTCAGCAACCAGGTCGACTTTTCGACCTGACCACCCTGCAACGCGAAGCGAATCGCCAGTATCGTTTCTCCGCTAGTCGCACCCTCCAACTAGCTCAGTCCTTGTACGAGCGCCACAAGGCAATCACTTATCCGCGTACCGACTCCAAAGCCCTGCCCGAAGATTACGTCGGCACATGCATAGATACCATGCAGCAACTAGGTGGAGAGCTGAAACCTTTTACCCAAAAACCGCTGGACAATGATTGGATCGATGGAGACAACAAAAGGATTTTTAACAACAAGCAAATCAGCGATCACTTCGCCATAATTCCTACCAACCAGCCATCGGCGAACCTGAACGACAACGAGAAGAAAATCTACGACATGATCGCAAAACGATTCATTGCGGTCTTCTATCCTCCGGCCCAATGGGACGTCACCACCAGAAAAAGCAACATCGGCGAACATTCCTTCAAAACCGAGGGTCGAGTACTTATTGAAGCATCGTGGCTGGCTATTTACGGAAAAGACAAGCAGCCTGAAGACACTTTGCCCGCTCTCAGCGAAGCTGACGCTAATCGTGCTTCGATTAAGGAAATGAACCTCGTAGCCGAGGAGACAAAACCACCGGCCCTGTACACGGAAGCTACCTTGCTCGCAGCCATGGAAGGTGCGGGAAAACTTGTCGAAGATGAGGAAATGGCTGAGGCCATGAAGGAAAAGGGTCTAGGAACCCCTGCCACGCGAGCCTCAACGATCGAGCATCTCATTTCCGAAAAATACCTCGATCGAGAGAAAGGTAAAATTTCTTCGACCCACAAGGGAGAAGACCTTTGCGCATTCCTGATGACAGTTGGCGCCGACATCCTGACCAGTCCAAGCATGACTGGGGAATGGGAATACAAACTGCGGCAAATCGAGGAAGGCAAATACAGTCGAGAGCAGTTCATGCGCGACATCGTTCAACTGACCCAATTAGTAGTCCAACGAACCGTCGACTTCAAGGAATCGACCGACGACATGGAGGAAACAGTGCTCACTTCCCCGATCGACGGTTCCCCACTCTTTGAAGGTCTCGCTTACTATCAGACCAAGTCTGGGGACTTTCGCATTGCCAAGTCGTTCGCCAGCAGACGCCTCGAACTAGATGAGGCGGCGACACTTATCAAGGAAGGCCGGATCGGTCCCTTGGATGGCTTCACCTCCAAGGCCGGGCGCCCATTCTCCGCCATGCTGAAATTAGAGGAGGACAACAAGGTGACCTTCGTATTCAACGAGACCCCGGGTGGAGCGAATGCAGACGATCCCACAACAATAGTAGATGCACCCGTTGTCGGCGAATGCCCGATTTGCAAAGGAGAAGTCCGTGAAACCGCCAATTCAATTGTCTGCATCAAGAACCCAATCGTATCCAAAGGGAAATGTAAATTCCGCGTAACGAAGACGCTTCTCGACCTTCAAATCCCGCCCGAAGAACTGAGAGCGCTTCTCAACGATGGCAAGACAAGCCTCCTCAAAGGATTCAAGTCCCGCAAGACTCGCCGCCTTTTTGACGCAACTCTGTTCCTGAAGGAAGACGGCGGCATCGGGTTTGAGTTCCCATCAAAACCGAAACCTAAACGGGCTGCCTCTGCCTAGGAAAGGCATACCGCACTAGGACGCAAATCATGCCGCCAATCTATGCCTATCGCGTGATAGCAGAAGATGGTGGTGGGGAAATCTTCGAAATCGAGCAAGGACTGAGTTCCGCTCCCATATCCGAACACCCTCTCACGGGCAAACCGGTCGAGCGCATATTGGACTCCCCTAACTTGAGCTTGAAGCACAGCGAGGGAAACGAACGCCGGATACTTTCTGCCGACAACTTAAGCAAGTCAGGTTTTTCTCGCTACGAACGTGATCCTGGCACAGGAGTGTACCATAAGACCGCAGGAGAAGAAGGTCCGAAGGAAATAAGCCGAGAGGATTAAGGCATTGCCCGACAATTCGTGTTGAGATAAGAATATATATCGTGAGCGTCATGCGAAAACCAAAGTGGCTGCGAGCCAAGCTTCCCACGGGTCCGGGATATGTTTCCGTGCAAAATATCGTGGATGACAACCAGCTTCACACCGTTTGCCAAAGCGCTCAATGTCCCAACATGGGGGAATGCTGGTCACGCGGCACCGCCACCCTAATGATTCTTGGCAACGTCTGTACACGAACCTGTTCCTTCTGCTCAGTAGAAAGTGGACGCCCTCCGGAGCTTGATCTAGCCGAACCGGCGCGCGTAGCTCAAGCCGTGGCCAAAATGGGACTGCGACACTGCGTCTTGACTTCCGTGGCAAGAGATGACCTACCCGACGGCGGAGCAGCAGTATGGGCCGCGACCATACGAGCCGTACGACATCGCAATCCGGAAACCGCCATCGAGGTATTGGTACCTGACTTTCAAGGACATCTGGAACACTTGGACATCGTGCTTCAAGCCAAGCCGGATGTGTTCAATCACAATCTTGAAACCGTCGAACGCCTGCAACGGCCAGTTCGAAAGACTGCAACTTACGAGCGAACACTGGCTGTCTTAAGACACGCGAAAAACCGAGATTTCGTTACGAAATCAGGCATCATGCTGGGTCTAGGCGAAGAGCACTCGGAAATAGCAAAGGCCATCGAGGATCTTGCCGAGGAGAAACTAGACATCCTCACGATCGGCCAATACCTGCAACCCACCAACGAACATGCCCCGATTTCGCGTTGGGCTACTCCCGAAGAGTTTGACGAGTGGAAAGAGTTTGCCCTGAACCGAGGCATAGGAGTTGTAGAATCCGGACCGCTCGTGCGTTCATCCTATCATGCCGAAGAGCAATCCGAACGATTTGGCTTCGGGGAACAAGCTGCCGCATCAGCCTAAGACGGAATGAGAATTTCTTCGATTCTCTTCTTTTTCCTCTCATACACCCTACTTTCTCTACATTCCCTAACGGGTAAAGCCCCCATACCCACTCCCCCGACCGACCCGATAGTCGGTCCCATCGAACCTTACCTGTTCCGGCAAATCCTCGAAAACAAGAATCTCGAAGACGGCATCGCCAACCACTGGCGTGACCCCTCCTTGCAGAAACTCATTCAAGAAAACGGGATCCAGTTGTTCGGAGGTCCCATGCTGGGTGACGTCACGTCCACCTCGGCGAAATTCTGGTTGCGGGCTACGCACCCGTGCAGAATCACACTCGGAATCACGGAAGCCAATTCCGCCACCGCACCGATTCTGGCCTTCAAGACGAAGGCGACCGAAGCCAACGACCTTACGGTGATTATTGAAGCCAATGGCCTCAAGCCTTTCACGGAATACCTCGCGAATTTCTCAGACGAAAATGGTCCTATTGGTCGCCGAAACAATCGATTCAGGACCTCCCCTGCCCTTGGTCAAAAAGAACGGTTCTCGGTAGCCTTCGGCGGGGGCGCTCGCTACAATCCTCCAAAGGAAAGAATCTGGAAGACAGTAGCCTCTCGCAAACCTCACGCCTTTCTTTTTCTGGGCGACAACCTCTATCAAGACAAGCCTACCCATCGCAACCTCCAGCGGGTCTACTACTATCGCCGTCAGATGCGACCCGAGTTCGTCGAACTTTCAGCCACCACAGCCTGCTACGCTATCTGGGACGACCACGATTTCGGGGCCAACGACGTGTCAGGGGGGATCGAACCCTTCAAGCCTGCGTGGAAATTGCCGGTCTGGAAGGTATTTAAAGAAAACTGGCCAAACCCCTATTTCGGGGGTGGCGAGAAGCAACCGGGCTGCTGGTTCGACTTCTCCATCGGCGACGTCGACTTCTTCATGACCGATGGACGTTATTATCGCGACTTCAAGAAAGGCACCATGCTCGGTCCCGTCCAAAAGCAATGGCTCAAGGAAAAGCTGAGCAACTCCAAGGCCACCTTCAAAGTGATCGCCTCAGGAACCTTGTGGACGGAAACAGCAGACAAAGGGGGCAAGGATTCTTGGTGGGGAGTACCCGAAGAACGCGAGGAAATATTTTCGCTCATCGACGAAAAGAATATCGGCGGAGTCATTTTGCTTTCTGCCGATCGTCATCGAACCGACGTCTATAAAATCAAACGGCCGAACGGTTACGACCTCTACGAGTTCGAGACCTCCAAGCTGACCAACAACCACACTCACGGCACAAAGAAAGAAGCCGTGTTCTCTTACAACAAAGGGAACTTCTTCGGCTTGCTCGACTTCGACCTCACCAAGAAAGATCCCGAGATGACCTTCCGCTGCATCACGATGGAAGACGAGGAAGTGTACAACCTGACCCTTCGGAAGTCCCAACTCTCTCAAAAAGGCATAAAGCTTGAAAACGGACCAAAGTTCAATTTTGACTACCGGAAAAAAGGGCCTCACGGATCGCCAAACAGCATCGAGGCTGTTGTGCAGGATTCGGCAGTGGTCTTCGACGTGAAGAGCGGTTTCGGAATTGGTTCGGGAAAGATCAAGCTGGAAGAAGGCAATTGGCCGGAGAAGGTCTTGGTTCGTCTTCACTTGGCCGGACTTGAGGGATTTAGGGTTTCAAACGGCAAAAAGATTTTGGAGGGATTCCACATGTCCAACAAAAGCAACGGCACCCGAAAGGAAGAATTGAAGATTCGCATGCTCGACGCCAAGGGAAACCCCGTGGAGGGCAAATATTTGCTGAAGGCCCCTGGGCCGAACAAGTCGAAACGGATAGAAGGCTATTACGAAGCAACCGTCCCCCCCTCGCTCCTTGGTCCGGACGTGAAGGAACTACAAATAAGCTGGGTCGACTTCTATCGGGGGTAGCCGAACGGCCTAGACCTTGGGCTTCCAGCCCTTGCGGTATTCG
>CAZXKR010000014.1:0-12107 GCA_964641305.1 uncultured Puniceicoccaceae bacterium
CGGTCGCGAATTTCTCGGAGAGGTTCCATTTCAGGGCCATCGGGGTTATTCTCGATTAGGAATTCGATGTCTGAGAGCGCTTGCTGAAAACGTCCTTCCCCATAGTGAATCATAGCCCGCATGGCCCTCAGGTAAGTGTCGGTCGGTTCGATGGCGATTGTGGCGTCGAGGTAGCGAAGACGCGAAACCGAATCTCGTTCGCGTTCGGATACGTTTATTAGGTTTCGGAGGATTCGAGTGATGATGTCACGTTTTCTTGCTGGTTTGAAATCTTCTTCCGTTAGCCGGACTCCACTTAATTCCGAAGCTTCCTCACGGGTGACGAATTTCCCTTCAAAGGCGTCGATGAGGATTTCCTCAGCAATCTTTTTTGGTTCCTTCCCCTCTTTGTCTTCTCGATACATGGTGAGGAAGTGTCCCGGTATTCCCAAGCCGGTGACGGGGAGGTCGAGTCTTTCGGCTAACTCGATCAAGACGACCGAAAGAGTTATCGGCAAGCCTTCGCGATCGTCCATGACCTCGTTGAGGTAACTGTTGGATTTGTGATAGTAGTCAAGAGTGCTTCCGTGAAAGCCAAGTTCGTCGAACAGGTGGCGGACCAATATTTTCAACTTTTGGCCACCGGATGCTTTTTCGGGGAAGCTTTTTTTTACTTTTAGGGCGATCCGGTCAATGCGTCGGAGGTAAATCTCTGGATCGAAATCTTCATTGTCGAGGCGTGCGATGAGTAGGGCGCAACGAAAGAGGTCAACGGATTTTTCGTCCTCGTGTTGAAGAGAAGAGGCGAGTTCTTCGATCACTGCCCGTTCGCGGACCTCTTCGGCCAACTGCCTGACGCGGGAGGCGGACTTCTCAAGTTCTTCAGCTTTTTCCAGTAACACTTCCGACGCTGGTTTTCCAATAGACACCAGAGAGTTCAACTCTTTGCTTCCAAGCTTTTTATTATCCTCCAAATTACGAACGATACGTCTAACAAGTTTGACAAGCCCTTCGGGTATCTCGCTTCCGGGAAGACTTTTCGCGATGCGAAATCTTCGGAACTCTGCTCCCGGTTGGCGAAACTTGCATAGTCCGACTCGGCCCTTGGTCAAGCCCTTGTCCACGAGATCAATGACGACAGTGTCGTTTACCGAGCAAGCCAACTGCCCATCTTCGCCAAGACTCACTCGGATGCGGTTCCATTCACCTGGTTTGTAGGCTTGGCTCGGAACGGTTTGGAGAATGGTCCAGTTGAAGACAGTGGGACCTTCGAAACGGGTTAGGCGCAGTGAACCGTTGGTGGGGTAGAACCCGTAGTGGATTTCGCCACCGTCTCCATGAAAAACCAGTCCGGCGGCACCGCTTTCGTCCTCAAGCTTGACCTCAATCTCAACCTCGTAAGGAGTTGGAGGCACTTTCCCCTTGGATAAGCACAGCATACGACCCCCGAAACCACTGCCCATTCCCGAAGCCATGATTTTGCCTGCCCGTTGCCGCCAGTTGCCGCCAAGAATCGATTCCCATTCATCTTCGTCGAGAGCTCCTATCGTGAGCCAGTGTTTGATTGATACCGGATTGGGATTTGCAAGCAGTTGCTTGAGGGCGTTTACGGGTACTCCGAACCCCATGGCGCCACCCGACTTTATCGCGAGCACGGCGATGACGTTGCCCTTGAGATCGAGAGCGGGACTGCCACTGCTTCCGGGTTCGATGGGAATGGCCACTTGAACCATGGGCTTGCCGTCGCCGGGTTCTAGTTCTCGTAGTGCTGCAACTACGCCACGACTCACGCTGTAGGCATAGCCCAAGGGGTTGCCGAGTGAAAGTATGCCTTGCCCGAGTTTCAGTTCGTCGGAATCGCCTAGGGCCAAGACCGGCAGGTCCTCGGCATCGATTTTCACTAGGGCCAAATCGCGTTCCCGATCCACGGCTAGTATTGTCTGAGGTTCGTAGCTTTTGCCGTTGGCGAATCGAACGCGAAAGTCTCGATGCTCTCCAATTACGTGAAAATTAGTCGCGATCACCCCGTCTTTCCTGACAACGAATCCCGTTCCTCGACCGCCATCTTGTCCTATTCTGTCCACGCTTTCGATCAAGGCGATAGAGGGTTTCACCTTCGTTGCCAATTTTTCGAATGCATCGGCCTCCCGTTTTTCGGCGTCTATGGGAAACGGTTCAGTCGCGTTTGCGTCCTTGGCAAATATCGTGCTCCAAGGGAAGCATGCCCAAGTAATGGTTAGCAATCCCGCCAAACTTAGGCAGCGAAAAGTCTCGAATGCTCTTGGCATGGGGTAACTATTTGCCCTTAAGGGCTGGAGTCAAGCACCTGTAACTGGTTTCTGCCGATTATACTGCAATTCATCAAATTCGCCATCATTCTCGTTGCAACTGGATGGGTTTCTCTCAAAGTGAGATTCTATGAAGAAAACCTATCGCTATTCTCGCAGGCAATTCCTCGGGGCTTCCGCTTCCACGGCATTCGCCTTTCAATTCGTCCCATCTCATGTTTGGGGTGCCAATGACAAGGTGAACGTTGCAGGTATCGGTGCCGGCGGCAAGGGAGCAAGCGACATCTCAGGTTCAGCTGGACATGGAGCCAACATTGTAGCTTTGTGCGATACCGACGATAATCGTGCAGCCGGGACTTATAAGAAATTTCCCAAGGCCAAGCGTTACAAGGATTTCAGGGTAATGCTTGAAAAGCAGAAGGATATTGATGCTGTAACCGTCAGCACGCCCGACCACGTTCATGCTTTGGCAGCCATGGCCGCTATGAAATTAGGAAAGCACGTGTATTGTCAGAAACCTCTCACTCATTCCATTTACGAAGCTCGTATGCTGACGGAGGCGGCTGCCGCGGGAAAACTGATCACTCAAATGGGTAACCAAGCTCACGCGGGAGAACCTATCCGTCGTGCAGTGGAACTGGTTCGGGCCGGTATCATCGGCAAGGTGAGAGAGGCTCATGTCTGGACCAATCGCCCAATTTGGCCGCAAGGCATGAGCAAGAGGCCCGCCAAGCAGGACTTGCCCGCAGGACTAGACTGGGATCTTTGGCTTGGGCCTGCTCCCGAACGTGAATACAATGCCGCTTATCTACCCTTCAAGTGGCGTGGTTGGTGGGACTTTGGTACGGGTGCCCTTGGCGATATGGCTTGTCACATCATGGACATGGCGTACTGGTCATTGGATCTCAAGTATCCTGACTCCGTAGAGGCAAAGCAAGGCGGCAACACTAAGGAATCTGCACCTAACTGGTCTACGATCACTTATCAATTTCCAAAACGAGGCGATAACCCGCCCGTAAAGCTCGTCTGGTACGATGGTCGCAATAACAAAAAGGCCAACCTACCCGATGCAGACCTGTCCGAAGGTGTAAACCTGAAGGGCTACGGATCTCTTCTTGTAGGTGATAAGGGTAAGCTTTACTTCAATCGTAGTCGTACCAAATTCTTAGTCAAAGGGCGCGATGAAGACGAAGTGGCCCAAATCGAGAAAGATACCGCTATATCCGTTCCCCGTACCAAGGACGAGGATTACGAATGGCTGGAGGGCATCAAGGGCGGTCCTACGCCGCTTTCCCATTTTGCCCATTCCGGACCTTTTACCGAGACGGTGCTTCTCGGTAATCTCGCTGTTCGTACTGGAAAGAAAATTGATTGGGACGGGCCCGCCATGAAACCCAGTGTATCCGAGGCCGAGCAGTATGTCCGACGTGAGTACCGAAAAGGCTGGACCCTGTAAGCACCTGCTTAATTCCATTGGATAGACAGTTGGGGAACCCGATGTTGAAAAGGTTCTCCCAGTTGTTTTTGGCTGGGCTTTATTTCTTGGGTGGCGTCTCGCTATTTGCATACGAAGCCGAGGAGAGGTTCAGGCGACCTATCGCTCTGGCATTGATGCAAAGCGGAACGCTTGCTGTGGCCAACCGTGATGCAGGTTCCGTTTCCCTTGTCAATCCTGCTGAGTTCGAGCTCGTGTTCGAGAGAAAGGTCGGGCAGAGGCTGAGCGACGTCAAGGCCATCCCTGACGGTCGATACTTGGTGGCTACGGATGAGGAAGCGAGTGAGCTGCTCTTGCTTGAAGCTTTGGAAGACGATGTGAAAGTTATCCGCCGATCGTCTGTTCCCCATTCACCGGTCAGCGTTGCAGTCGCCAAGTCCAAGGCTTTTGTCACGGTAGCTTCTCTTTGGTCCCGCCGAGTTAGTCTTTTTTATCTTGATCTCGATCTGGGGGAACTTCGCATCGACCGTTTCGTGGATCTTCCTTTCCCGCCTAGATTCCAATGGATGGATGAGATCGCTGAGAGGCTGGTCGTATGCGATGCCTTTGCCGACAAAGTTGCCATACTCACTCTGCCCGATTTACGATTACTCGCCATTCGTAAGCTGCCGGGACATAACGTGGGCGGAATTTCTTCGGATTCCAAAGGAGGACAGCTATTGTTTTCCCATCAAATCCTCAATCCATTCGCGCCCACTTTAAAACCTCGCGTTTTTTGGGGTACCGTGATGAAGAACGGTCTCACCGGCGTGGAGTTTTCCGAACTGTTCGGAACGCTTCGCCAGCCGCAAGGTCCCTTTGCGCGTCGTACCTTTTATCCGGTGGGAGCCAATGGCAAGGGGGCAGGGGAGCCCGGTCAAATCCTATTGACAAAGGCTGGTGTCGTTATCCTCGCCATACGGGGCACGGGGGAAGTTGCCATCAGTGGTTCGCTGAGCGAACCTTGGACTAGGATTTGCGTCGGGAAGCGACTTGTGGCAGGAGTTCTGAGTCAGGATGAGAAACAGGCCTACTTTGCTGATCAGTTCGGGGAGTGCGTTCATGTCGTTGATGTTGAGACTCGATCCTTGGTCGATTCGATATCCTTAGGTCCTACTCCAAAGCCCGGACTGCTGCAGAGAGGGGAAGCCCTTTTTCATGACTCAAACCTTTCCCTCGATGGGTGGTACAGTTGTAACAGTTGCCACACGGGAGGTCATACCAGCGGGCAATTAAATGATAATTTGGATGATCACACCATCGGAACGCCCAAGAGGATTCCTTCGCTCTTGGGAACTGCCGAGACTGGACCTTGGACATGGAACGGGCTTCAAGGTTCTCTTACCACCCAAGTTCGTCAAACTTTAGCTACCACTTTGCGTAATGGCGATCGAAAGGTGGGATTAGCCACTCACTTGGATGAGGAATCCCTCGTTACTTATCTTTTTACGTTACCACTACCGCCACCTCTTTCCGAAGCTCGTGAGGAACCTCATGATCCTGAAGTATTGCGAGGAAAACTTCTTTTCCACAAGCTTGGTTGTAACGAATGCCATCGCCCGCCCTTGCTCACTTCACCTGACGAATACGATGTGGGATTTGAGGACGAGTCGGGCTTGCGGAAGTTTAATCCACCCACCTTGCATGGGGTAAGTCAGCGTGACCACTTCTTTCACGATGGTTCTGCCGGTTCTCTGAAGGAAGTTCTGGATTCCGCCGGTCATCCCGATGGCGGCGGTCTCACATCTAGTCAAGTTTCCCGACTGGTTGCTTACCTGAGAACCTTGTAGTCGGACGAAGCCTCCTGCATCCTTAGAAAAAGGGTTACGGTTGATTACAAAATACTGGGATTATTATAATAGCTCTTGTCGATGCTTTTTGCTAAAAACCTTTCTGTTGGCCAAGCAAAGTTCGGCAAAAATGAATAATAATCAATCAGCACATAGAGCATGCCCTTGCATTACCATGCGAGAACCTTTCCTTTTCTTCCGAGCTTTTTTACCTCTTTTTGTCCTTGTTTTTTGTGCGGGATTGTTGTCAGCGCAGCAACAGTACAGAACTTGGACTAGTGCCAATGGAGCTAAACTGCAGGCTCGAATGCTTGGGTTTGATGGTGCAAAGGTGACGATTGAACGAAGCGACAAGCAGAAGTTTGTTTTCCCCCTGAACTTGTTGTCATCGGTTGATCAAGCTTACGTAAGGCAGGTGGCAGGTCGCTTGACTCGGCCGAGTTCTCCTGTTTCACCCAGTCCCGGCAGCGGAGCAAGCCTGCCGATCTGGAGCCCGGCAGTTCGCGATGCTTGGTGGCAACGGCATTCGACCCCGCAGGCATGGGGCGAACAAGCTTCCGAAATATTGAAGCGACTTCAAGCCATATGGGGAAGTCGGCAGGAACGTTCTGCACGCGAGGGGCGAGACTTTTTCACTTGGTTTAAGCATTGGCGTTGGCTTAGCGTTTTTTCCAAGAGTCGACTTTGCCAGTCTAGTTCCAGCCTACAGGCAGCTTTTGTTTCGTTGGGAAGAAACGAGCCCGTTCGTGACGCTTTCCTGCGGGCTTTGCATCCGGAAGACAACCAGCCAAAGGCTTTGGAATTATTCCTGTCAATCGCTGTTGATCATCCTTCCTTGATCGAACGTTATGCTGCCCTCGCGGCTGCCTATGCGATTGTTTTCGATCAGCCGTTCCCTCGTAATTGGCCTCATCACCAAGTGCCCGGCAAAGACGTTCCCGTTGACTCGACAAAGGTTTCTTCTCGTTTTGCCGAATTCGTGGCTGCTGCCCAATCGCGCAAGCTGGAATACGATCCTGCTCAGCTTCCGGTTTCCGAATTGAAGTTCGTTGTGGACCATTTGCTCCCGAAGAGTGAACTGGAGTGGGCTCGCCAAAACGTTAAGCTACGGCGCTCCACCTTTGATAAGGCATTCAAGTCCATTCAATATGACAAACCTCGTCTATCCGGGGGCGTGTTCAGTTGGCCCAATGGCCCTTACACCCTTGCTTCCATTAGTGAACGGGGTGGCATTTGCGTAGACCAAGCCTATTTCAGCTCCATGAGCGGCAAGGCCAAGGGCATCCCCACCTTGACTTTCGTAGGGCAGGGCAGTGGTGGCGGTCACGCTTGGTTCGGCTTCCTCAAGGGACCTGGACGTTGGGAAACGGACTGCGGGCGTTACGAGAACCAGAATTACCCCGTAGGGAATGCTATCGATCCCCAGTTGTGGAAAAAAATAACCGATGACGAGTTGGGAGCGCTCGCTCGAGGAGAGAAGAACCTTACCGGCTTCAGAGGGAAGTCGGTCGATTATTTCGAATGGGCCTTGGCCAATCCTGATCAACCTTTTTTCCGTGAATCACTCCAGCGTGCTCGTACCCTTCATCCGGGTTTTGTCGATGTGTGGACTCTGGAAGCGGAATGGGTGGAGGACCATATAAAGGATCCTCGCGAATTACGTAACTTCTGGGATGCTTGGGTAAAGGCTTTTGGGAATACCGTGGACTTGAAGATCGAGGGCCAGAAAAAACTGGCTGATGCCTATGATGCGATGGGGAATCCGCGCCAAGCGGAAAAAATTCGTGCTTTGATTGTGAGCCAGAACCGAGGCAAGCGTTTCGACTTAGCCATTCAGGCGGCCAGTGAACAGCTCATGAAACTGGTGGAGGCCAAGGATTGGAAGGGGGCGGAAAAACAGTACGAGCGTTTTGTGCGAGACTTCGAGAAAACTGCAGGCGGAGAACTTTTCTACAAGCTCGTCCGGCCTTATGTCGAAACCCTTGCCGGAGCGAGGCAGGGAGGCCAAGCTCGCGACGCTATCGACTACCTGAAAAAGCGGGATGTCCTTGATCTTGGCTCCGACAGTATCATTGGTCGAGAAATGAAAAAGCTGGAGGCCAAGCTCGGTGTTTAGTTCTCACTAAATCCATCGAATCTTCAGAAACCCCGCAGGGCGACTGATTTACTTCGGCAGGGATTCGAGGTACTTTTTTAAGAGGGAATCAGCCTTTGTCTGTTGAGTTGTCACTTGAGCTTGAAAGGCGTCTCGTTCAGCGGAGGTCTTGCTGAACTTAGCTTCGGTTTCCTTGCTGACCTTAAGTTTTTCCTGAACCAACTTGGGTGCATCTTGGGTAAGTTTTTTAGTCTGCTCCAAATCTGTTTCGGCTTGGCTGACAGTTGCTTGGGCTCCCTTTACTTTACTTTCTTGTGCGGTAATCGCGGAATTGGAATTGGTTAGGTCTTTACGAAGCAGGGCGAGAGTTTCGCTGAACTTTGCATTGGCCGCTGCGAGTTCCGCATTAGCGGCTTCAGCTTCGGCTTTTGCCTTAGTTGCGGTAGCGAGGGTTTGCACCTGATTCAAGAAACCTTCTTTTTCGGTGGAGTCTTTTCGGGCTATTTCAAGATTTTGTCTTTCCACTCCCATGGCGGTTTTCTGTTTCGCCAGAAGTTCCTCCTTGGCCTTGATCTTGACGGGAACCTCGGCGAGAGCCTTTTGAGCTGCCGCAAGAGCCGCAAGGGCGTTGTCGTGAAGAGCCTTGGCCTCCGCTGCGATGGCAGCTAAGCCACTGAGTTCGTTTTGAAGATCGTTCAGTTTACCGAGTTCGAGATGCCGTTCTACGTTTATGGTTTCGGCTTTCCACTTGTTTGCAGAGTTGACTGCTGAGGCGAGAGATACTTCCGCATCACGTAAGTTTTGGGCTGGGGGCTTCTCAGCTTCCGATGCCGTAGCCTGTTCCTTGGTTTGTAGAGCCAACGCTGAGTTGGCTGCGTTGTTGGCTGCAAGTTTGGCGGTTTGATCGGCGACCGCGGCTTTTATTGCAGAGTCTTTCTCGTTGCGGGTTTTTTCATGGGCGGCAAGAGCCGTTTCAGCAGCCTTGAGTGCGTTTTCGGCAGCAGTGAGAGCCGATGCGTGAGCTGTGGCCTGTTTGGCGAAGGTTTCGGCATTGGCCAAGTGACCGGCGGTTTTGTCGCGAGCTTGGACGAATGCCTTATCCATGGCCGTTAGTGCTTGCTCCTGCTTCGCAACCGCGTCCTTTAAGCTAATATCTTCGGGGACGCCCGCGAGGGCTTCCTTTGCCCTTCGAAGGGTTTCTCGTAGAAGGCTGACTTGCTCGGAACGAAAATTGCTTCTCTTGCCCCAGGCGTCGCCTTGCGTCTTGTTGGACTTTTGAGCGGATTGAGCATCCGCGAGTTGCTTAGCGGTTTTATCGCGATTGGCTTGCCGGGTATCCTTGTCCGTTTTGGCTTTGTCGCGAGCAGCAGTGGCTTGAGCCAAGGCAACTTTCGCGGCGGCTAGTGCGGTGTCTGCTGCTTTATGAGCGGCCGCGGCGCTAACAGCAGTCTTCTTCGCCTCGACTAACTTTGCATTGGCGGCGGCTAGAGCTTGAGCAAGGGGAGCGTGCTTGGCATTTGCTCCGGCGACAGCGGATTTGCGTTCATCTACCAGTTTTAGCGCGGAGGAGATACGTGAGGCAATCGTGGGAGGACTGGCTGAGAGGTCGCCTTGTTTTTTACCGTCTGCTACGTTCCAGACTGAAACGGCACCGGTCCAGTCTCCGGCAATGATGCGCGACCCATCGTGGGAATAGCGGGCTTCCATGACCATTTCGGGAAAGCCGGAGATGGTCCGAATAGCAGCGCCGCTTGGGTTCCAGAGTTTTACGGTCTTGTCTCGACCGGCAGTGACTAGGTTTCCTTTCTTGTCGAAGTCGACGGATAGGGATCCTCCTCCATGAGCCGTCCAAGTACGGACTTGTTTGCCGTTGAACATTTCCCATGTGCGAATGCTTCCTTCCTCGGAAGCCGATGCGAGTAGGTTCGAGTCGGCTCGCCAAGAGAGACCGGTTATGGCTTTTTTGTGACCAGCCAGACTATAGAAGAGGTTGCCGCTTTGGGCTTCCCAAACGTAAAGGCCGCCATTTCGATCACCGGTTGCGAGCAGAACCCCATCGGGGCTGAACGATACTGCAGTTACCCATTCGGAGTGCTTCTTGATGTTGTGAAGAATTTCTCCGGAGGCCAAATCGTATACTTTTACTCTTTTGGCGGGACCACCAAGGGCGATGAGCGATTGGTCAGCAGATACGTCTGATGCGAGAATGGTGTCAAATTCCTCTCCCATCGCTAGAAGGCGTTTTCCGGTTTTTACGTCCCATGCAACCATTCGCCCGGATTTTCCACCTTGCCCTCCCCCGGCGAGCAATAACAATCCGTTTCGGCTAAAAACGAGGGACTCGACGAAACCTTCGGGGTAGGGAAGAATGCCCAGCATTTCTCGTGAGTCACTGTGATACAGGATGACTTGTTTTTGTCCGGAAATAGCAATCAGAGGTGACCATGGGTTGGATGCCATAGCAGATATCGCCGCGGGACGAGGGGTGGTTACGACGGGCTCAAGAGAAAGGTGCAGGGGCATGGGAGGCGGTCCGTCCGGTTTGCCGGTTGGTACTTCGCCGAGGGCAAGGTTTAGCGTAGATGCCTTTCTCTTGATGGCTTTGCCGGTCGCCGTGGGCAGGAGACCGAGGTCGATCCACTTTTTGATGGTGTCTATTTGTGGTTGCGGCAACTTTTCCTTCTCGCGGGGCATGTATGGTTTTTCCAAATGAGCCACCAGCTTGAAAAGATAGCTGTTTGCTCCGTCTCCGGGCACTACCGAATCGCCACTGCTTCCACCCGATAAAATGCCGGGCATACTGGTCAGGTCTAAACCACCCTTCGCCTTGTCGGGGTTGTGACAAGAATTGCATGACTGATCGAAGAGTGGGTAGACGTCATCTTGAAAATTCGGTTTTTCCGGGGTTCCGTAAACTCCTTCAAAAAAAGCCGAAAAGGACAGACAGGCGATAGTAAGAAATTTATAGTTCATTCCCAAGGACTTTAAATTTGACGAGTTCTTTTAAGCGGCTTCTTTCCAAGGCCGAAATGTTAACGATAAAGCCCAAAGACTTAATGGTTGAAGATAAATTCCTTGGAATTGAGTAGTGCCCAAAAAGCGTCTTCTAGAGCTGATGTCTTATCTTCATTCCCGTTGATCGCGGCCAGCAGGTTGGCGCTTTCGGGTTCGTTGGGCATACGCGAGAGACAACGAACATAGAGGTCTTCGAGAATCTGCTTGGGTTCCTTACCCTCGTCTATCATCGATTTAACAATCTTTCCCTCAACGATTCGTTTGTTGGCGATATCGCCGTTAAGGAGGTGTAGGGCCTGAGAAAGGTTGGGTTCCATCTTTACCTCACAAGAGCAAACGGTTTCTCGTGTTGCTCGGCCGAAGGTAGTGAGGAAATAGTTGGACACACGGCCGTCGGCAATTTGCACGGCTCGAGCGCCAAGTGGTAACCCTTGGAATTTGTTCTTGGTGTTGGTCACTTCGGAAATTGCGTCCAAAAGGATTTCGGCTCGCATGCGCCGTAGTTTTGCCCGTGCGAAATTGCGGGTGTCCCCTTCATTCGTCTCGTTGGATTGCGATGACAGTTGATAGGTTCGGGAATTACAAACGTCTCGTACCAGTTTCTTGAAATCGTAATTGTACTCAGTGAAACGCTTTGAAAGTTCATCCAGTAGTTCGGGATTGGATGCGGGATTTGTCACACGGACGTCGTCCACAGGATCAATGATGCCTTGTCCGAAGAAGTGAGCCCAAACGAGATTGGCAAGATTGCGCGCAAAAAAGGGATTTTCCGGGGAGGCGATCCACTCGGAAAGGATCGCTCGTCGGTCCTCTCCGGATTTGATTACGGGAGCTTCTCCTCCAAGGAACTTGGGAGGCATCGGTTTCTTAAGGACGGGGTGGTTTGTTTCCCCACTTCTACGATTGTAAATTATGGACTCCCGGGGGTCGGCTGCTCTTTTGCGGCCTACTTGAGAAAAGAAAGAGGCGAAAGAGTAATAATCGTTTTGAGTCCATCGGTCGAAAGGATGGTTGTGACATTGAGCGCACTGTAGGCGCATTCCCATGAAGACTTGAGCCACGTTTTCAGTCAACTTCAAGGGGTCGCGTTCTACTTGGTAGAAATTCGTCGAAGGGTTTACAAAAGTACCACCTGTGGATGATAAGAGTTCCCTGACGATTTTATCCATTGGAACGTTGTTCGCGATACGATCCTTGAGCCAATTGAAATAGAGTAGGGTCGATTTGTAGCTCATGCCGTTGTTGTCGTCGGTGCGAATCTGCAGCAACTCGGCAAATTTCATGACCCACATCTCGGTGAATTCTTTGCGTTCCAGAAACTCGTCCACCAACTTGGCTCTTTTATCCTTAGACTTGTCCGCCATGAACTTCTTGTATGTTTCGGTAGATGGCAAGCTGCCCGTAACGTCTAGTGAAACGCGTCGAAGGAACACTTCGTCTGAGCACAATTCGGAAGGTCGCATGCG
>CAZXKR010000014.1:12207-14504 GCA_964641305.1 uncultured Puniceicoccaceae bacterium
TAACGAGCAATGACAGTCATTCTCTGAGTAGATCCTGCACCTTCCATCAATGCGTTTTTGGGAAGAATTTCAACGCTTATGGGCTTGGCGATGTCCTTTGGGTCGTTGGGTGCGCCGTCTCGTAACCATTGGACCAAAGTGCTCCAGCTTTCACTATCTTTTTCGAAGCATTTTCCGCCTGTGTGCGGTACGGCCTCAATCGGTTTTTCCACCAGCATGCTGGCTTCGGGGAGAGCAAGGTTTACGCGTCGCGTGCCCAGTTCGCGAGTGATGCGGAAGTGATCCCCTTCGGGATCGTAGCCAAAGAGGGAAAGCATGAACCCATCCTGGCCTCGAGCCGACCCGTGACAAGACCCGGTGTTGCAACCTGCTCGCATGAAGACCGGCATGACGTCTAGCCTGAAGCTTACCGGTCGGGGAGCGCTCGCTCCTATGACTCGCAGTGGCACTTCAATCTTCTTGTCGCGATGCGTAACGATTAGAGTGGTATTGCCGTCGGTCAGTGGCTTTAGCGTTTGCTCGGAGAGCGCAGCGACCTTTGGGTCACTCAATGTTAAGGAGGATTCCGAAGTTACGTCACGGGTTACGTCGTCGGCGTACTTGGCGACGACCACGACCTTGTGGAAGTCTTTCTTTGTCTCCAAGTTCACTTGCGGAGGGTAGACGGCTAGCTCGACGATCGGTTTTTTTTCTGCAGCTTGGCGGGCGATGAGTTGCTTGGGCGTTAGGGAAGAAAGGCTTACTCCCTTGGGCCAGTTTGCTCCGGTTTTGATCCAGCGATTCAGGATTTCCTTTTCGGCGGAGGTAAGGTGTGGCGATTTCGGTGGCATCACGTCTTCGTCGGCATCGGGTAGGTTGATGCGTTCGAGAAGAAGACTTTTGGATGCGTTGCCCGCAACAAGGGCAGCACCGGAATCTCCGCCTTTCTTGGCGTGGGCGAGGGAGTCCAGTCGCAACTCACCTTTTTGTTTTTCGGGACCATGACAGCGAACGCAGGATACTTCTAGAATGCCACGGACTTGCTTGTGGAAATCGGGTGCAACCGGCGCGGGAGGAGGGGGTGCTACAACCACGGGTGGTTTTTGCGTGGGTGTGGGAGTTGCAACCGGTTTCGGTTGTTCCTTTGTCGGGGACGGTTTCGACGCGGGGACGGTGTTGGCGGGAGCTTTAGACTGTGGTGAGACCTCGGTGGCCGAGGGCTTGGATTCCGGTTTAGGTGCAGCCACCGCTTTGGTGGCGTCCTCGGCGTGAAGTTGGCTCGCAAGGAATAATAAAGCGAAAAACTTGTGCTTCATAAAAGTGTTGGCCTTGGTAAGTTAGTTTGTCCCTGCCGCAGCGGATTCCTTGGCGGCCAGTCGAAGCTTTTCCAATCGGCTGAGTGGCTTTTTGGCTTTTGGTTTCGGGGGCTTCGCCACTGCCACAGTCTTCGGTTTGGGCACGGTCGGTTTCTTCGGTGCGGGAGGCGGATTGTCCATGCGAAGCTGTCCACCTTGGCCAACGCTGTGATTCAGCAGGTGTTCTCCTAGTGGTACTCTTACCGAGCAGAAGAGGTTCTTGCTGAGACCTGCCCTGGAGGTCGGGTCGGTAGTAACGGGAAATACGACTTGCGTAGCATTCTTGTCGATCTTCTGCGGGACGCTAGTTACTTTGGCTGGAAGACCGTGAATGGAGATCGTGGCTTCGTTTTCAAAGGGTCTGAGTTGTTCCAAGTCACAGATTATCTCTCCTTCCTTCCCGCGTTCGATGGCGCTCATGTTTATTTTCACCTTGAGGTACGGTGGTTCGATTACGAGATCAACTAGATCCGAAGAAGTGAGCACTTCGCCGTGAGACGTTTTGGCGGCGCCAAGCATTGCGATTTGCCAAGTCCCTATCCCGGCTCCACCATTTGCGGTGATAGGGTAGTTCGCTTCGGTCTTCCCTGCGGCAATGTTAACGGAACTGCTTGCTCCGATGCCGGGAGGACGAGTAAGCAACCTAACGTTTATGGCGGCCGTGAAATTTGCATCTCGAACGGCTACCACTTTCAAGGTCATGGAACCCGATTGTATAATTGGGGTTTCAGGTTTCAGTAGCTTAATGGAAAAGGGTGCTTTTTTCGTGGCGGCAACGGCTAGTCTGTCAAGAGAGGACTCGAGGTAGGTGCGGTTGTTTGGAGGCCCATACACTAAATCTAACTTTTGCCGGAAACCGCCTTCTATTTTTTTTCCGTCAGCACCCGTGTGACGAACGCGCAGGTCAACAAGAGATTTTTGCAGGGGAGCATCTGCCGCAGCCTCGAAGACAATGGGAACCTG
>CAZXKR010000015.1:0-5485 GCA_964641305.1 uncultured Puniceicoccaceae bacterium
ATTTCGACCGTGTTATAACCGTGTGGGGAGACGATTGGCTCGGTTACCTCATCTTCAAGTCTCGAGCGATGCAGGAATACTTGAAGGAAAAAAATTTGGGTATTCGGTACGAGAACGTATTTGACTTCGAGGAACGTGTGGCGGGATTGGATTCGGGAAAGTGCGACTTGGCCACCATCACGATCGACAGTTACCTGACCAACGGTCAGGGGGCAGGTTACCCGGGTGCGATCGTGTTCTTGATCGACGAGTCTTATGGCGGAGACGCCATTGTCGGTGGCCCAAAGGTAAACACCTTGGATGACTTGGACGAGAAAGGTATTCGCGGTTCATTGGTGGGTTTTTCTCCATCCGAGTTTCTGCTCAAGTCCAGTATCTCTCATTTCAAACTGGAGAACGCGAAGACCAAGGTCGCTTCGTTTCGAGCTGAAAACAGCGCGGAAGCGTTTAGCCGTTTCAAAGAGGGTAAGGCTGATTTTGCCGTCCTTTGGGAACCATTTGTATCTCAAGCGGTTGATCAGATACCCGGAGCCAAGGTGGTGCTTGATACAACACAGGCAAGAGGAGTTATTCTCGATGTCGCGGTGGCTTCTCGAAAGACCTTGGTTAAGGAACCCGAGGTGATCAAGGAGTTGACCAAGGCGTACTTTCGAGCCCTGCATTACTATCTTAATCGTCCCGCCGAGTTCGAGGCCTTGGCTGCCGCATACTCCGGTGAGTCGTCAGACGTTGCTGCCGGAATGTTGGCCGGGATACGATTCATAACACTTAAGGAGAATGCCGAGGAGTGGTTTGGCTTGCAAAGTGGCGCCTTGTCCAAATTGGTTGAGGGCATTGAACGCATCCATAAAATTTGTCGTGACGTCGGCGACTTGTCTTCTCCACCAGCGGGCGGAAGCTTCTATGGATTGGTCAACAGTGATCCTATCAAGGCGAGTGCTTCTGCGAAGGAAGTGGAAGCGGTTCACCGTTACGCTACCAAGGGATATGTCAGTGGCTATTTCCCTCCATTTTCGCTGGAGCAGTGGAACGGAGTAAAAGGTCGAATTACGGGAACTTTTATTGATGAACCTGTAATTTTCGGGTCTGGTCAAGCCGTTCTTTCGGAGGAGTTCAGGGATAAGTTGCGTGCGGCCTCCGGAAAGCTGGCTCATTACCCGAACCACCGTATCGTGATACAGGCAAATGTTAGTCCGGGAACCGATTCGGCAGTGGACTTGGCTCTCTCCGGCGAGCGAGCTTTGTCCATTAAAGGGTACTTGGTGGGTGTTTGTAGTGTAAATGAAAACCGTATTCTTGCCGAGGGCTTGGGTAGTACGAATTTACCACAACAATATCCGGGCGAAAGTAGTCGAGCTTGGAAGCGTCGGTGTCGTTTGGCAAAAATCTTTCTGGTGCACGATGCCAAAGCGAATTCCGCCGGGGTTACTCCCTGAACACCCTTTGCTTCTTGTCTTATGAGTGACGACGAGGAAAGTTTCAAGGGGCGGTTGTTCAAGGAACTTTTATGGTCTCCGGTAACATGGGTCCCTCTTCTTCCTGCTGCGGGTGCCTATGCCTTTGTCCCCATGCCCGGATGGGCTGCTTTACTGGGTTTTGGGGCTGCTGCCGGGGTTATGGGAGGCTTGTGGGCGAGCAAGTGGGCGCGGTTGAAAAAAATGTTCGCCGCTGATTCTCTTAAAAAGCGAGAAAAGGAACGTCTTGAGAAGCAGAAAGCATTCTCGCAAAATCTATTGGACAAGGGGTTCGACGTTTATGCCCAAATATACGAGCGAGCTTTGACCTGTCGTTCCCGCGTGGTTGAGGGTATGCTTTCCGGCGTCACCAGTCTTGGGGATACGCAGGAACTCGTGGTGCAGGCTTACGAAGACATCGTTACGGAAATTGAAAAAGGGATGCGCCTCAGAAAAACCCTGTCGAACTCGAGTTCCGATACCGAAGGCCGTAGGCGAATGGAAGAAGAGGCAAATGTCTTGGACGAGGAACTTCAGAATGCTGTGTTTGCATTGGAAAAATTGGTGGCCAATCTAGAGAGCCGAGTTGTGGGTAAAAAGGGCTTGGTTGGCCGAGGTAGTCGCCTCAAAAAGCTTACGCAGATGCTGGATGAGGAGGATCGCCTTCTCCAAAACGTGGCGAAGAGACTCGAGAATCTGGAGGAGTCGTAAGGAAGGGGTATCTTGAATTAGTTGCCATGATCACGTGTCCATGGATTTACGGCAACTTTGCTCTGCTGATTTTTTGTTTTTGGCTTTGCTCAAAGTGATTTTCTTGAGGATTGTTTTTAGCTTTGCTCGGAAAGACTCCGTGATTATCTTGAATGCAACAGTAATATCCTTTTTGATTTTCTCTGAATAGAAATTCCAAGCCCGCTAAATTGGGTTTGCTATGTAGGGATAAATGTTTTCAATTCCTTTTAAAAATATTTAGTGAAAGACTTAGACTTACCTCGTTTTGTTCCTTATGCCACAGGGAGTGTTTATTATGTTTTGGCGTTTGGCGAAAATTAGTTTTGTTTATATTAACGGAATGTTGAGTAAATTACTGTGCTAGGAAAGAAAAATACCATAGGATTGTATGACTGTCTGGAAGGGCGATTCCAGATTATGGAAAAGTTTCCTTTCATTGTGGGTTGTCTTGGCAATGCCGATTGGCAAGTGCCTTGTTCCGACGAATGGGAAGGGGCATGTATGATCAAGAAGATGGGCAACCATTTTCGAATCGTTCCCAACAAGAAGGGGGACGAGCGCCTACTGGTGAACGGGGGTCCTTTTACCGAGCCCTTTACAGTGGAGGAAGAGGAAGTTTGCGCGTTGCAGTTTACCGGTTATCCTCTGGTTGTCTTTGTTGGTCGAGACCCTAAGTCTTGGGCGGATCAAATTCAGAAGGGGCAATGGGTATTGACTAACGGTCGCAGCGGAATGGAACTCGGACAGTGTGGTCGATACGAGGTTATCGACAAGATACGTGAGTCAGGAGCAGACGTTGCTGAATGCGCCATTAAGCCCATGGGTTTGGATGTTCCCTTTTGGGTGGTGCACCTACTTGATTTCCTCCAACTCGAAGAAGAAGAGGAAGAAGAGGAAGCCATCTACGAGGAAGAGATCGTCGTTGATCCCGATCGAGGCGAATTTACATGCCCCATATGTTGGTTGAGGTTTGATCGTTCCGATGTGCTTAGCATAGCGACTCACGAAGATTTGCGTGGAGATCGTAAACTTGGCGAGGACGCCATGCTTCGCTTTATCCCCACTGAGTTCAACTCTAAGGGACAAGCCATGGATGCCATGGGTTTGCCCACTACGGATGTCGCTTGCCCTCATTGTCATCATAAGTTGCCTCCCGGTTTCATGGACGTAACGCACCACATTTTCTCGATAGTGGGGGCGCCCAGCGCAGGGAAATCTTATTATTTGAGTGTTTTGGTACGGCAACTTCAGCGAACTATGTTTCGTGAATTCGGTATCGCATTTCGTGATGCTGATCCTGCTTTCAACGCGATCCTGAATTCTATGAAGAATCGTCTTTTTGCCGGGACGGACCCTGCGGAATCGATGCTCATTAAGACACAGTTGGAGGGTGAAATGTACGAACGGTTGGAGCGTCATGATCGCGTGGTTGCTTTGCCAAAGCCCTTTGTTTTCAGTCTTTCCGACCCCCGAGGCGCTGGGCATGACTGTTCCATTATCTTCTACGACAACGCTGGAGAGCATTTTGAGCCGGGAATCGCTAACGAGGAGTCCCCCGGCACCCTTCACGTCGCCAGTTCATCGGGCATCTTCTTCCTATTCGATCCGATAGCAAGTCCCGAGTTTCGTCGGATGTTGCGCGGGCATGACGATCCCCAATTCGCACTGGATAAAAAGGGCAAACGTCTCGATCAGCAGGACATTATTATGGCCGAGTTGGAGGTTCGTGTTAAGCAAAATAGGAATATCAGTATTGCAGACAAAATTGATGTCCCGCTTGCCGTTATGATCGGCAAATGCGATATTCTCAAAGACCAATTGGATTGGGAGCGTATCCAATGGCCGATAAAAGACAAAAAATTGATTCAAGAAATTGTTGATTCCAATTCTGAAATTCTCCGAGATTACATGGTCGATATGCATCCAGGAATAGTTGCGAATGCTGAAACGCTTTCGAGAAACGTTCGCTATTTTCCCGTAAGCGCTTTTGGGCACAGCCCGACTACCTACAAAAATGGTGATCAAGAATTCATCGCTCCCGATCCCGAAAAGTTGGATCCTGTGATGGTCGAAGTTCCCACTCTCTGGGCTCTTTCCCAAGTCGAACCTGATCTGATCCCGGCACCCGAACCGGCATAGGACCGTTAACGGCAGACCACTAGCCAAATCATGGCCCGCCAACTGATTTTCACCAGTGCCCCTCAAGGCTTGGAACCTGGGAGGTCAGGTTATTGCACGGTTGCCCGTCACAAGGATATTCGCAGTCGACTTGTCAGGGAACTGGAGCGTCTGAGCGTCTACGACTACAACCAGCAGGGTGAGGGACCCAAGGCCAAGGTCGCTCTCTTTCGAAAACTGGCCTTGGGTTCGGAGGAATTTTTTGTCATCAGCCGTATCAGTGACGCCGGTCTCGATTATACAAATCGTACGAACTATATCGCCCACCACCTTATTCTAGATAGCTTCGAGATTGCTACCGTTCCATCCCCTGCTGAAATTCTCGCTAATTGGAATGGTTGGAAAACGAAATGGGAGGAAGGTCCGCGCTACCTCGAGGATTCCGAGGAGGTAGACCTCACTCCGTTTAAGTCTCCCGCACTCATCCCTGCCAATGGTTGGCTAGCGGCTACCAATGATCCGGGCAACGCTGCTATTCTCGTTTCGCCGAGCATGAAAAAGCCCGTGCTGTTGGAGGTGCATCCCGGTCAAGAGGAAAGCCTTCTCCAGCTGTTTGCCGAGTCCTCCGCCCTGCACAAACTGTCGCTTGATGCTTGGGACTATTCTTTCACTACCTTTCTGCAAGAAAACGATGATGCCAAGATGTTCTCATGGATCGGAGCTCGTGGGCAACCTGTTGCCGAGCGCATGAAACAGGGGGGAATCCCCAACTACTTGGATCTTCGTGATTTTGCCCAGAGCAAGGTTGTCGACCCCATCGACGACGATCTTGCTCACGTTGCTAGAAAGGGGCCCAAGGCGAAAGCGGCCGGGGCCAAATCCCCCAAAACTCGAGCCAAGGCTCCAAAGGCGTTTTCCGATCGGGAAATGGCTCAGTTCCAGCAAGCGGCGTCCAGTTACACGGCATCGGCCGCACCGTCTGGTTCCACCGTTTCTGCCCAAGATGGCTCATCTGCCAGGAAGAAGCGAAAAAAGCGTCCTTGGCTCATGCAGTTGGCGGTTATTTCGACAGCTCTGTGTTTGCTTGTCGGTCTGGTTGTAGGCTTAGCCTATAACCTAGGTGATTTTCTTAATGAAAATGGGGAGGAACCCGATCCGGATAACCCACCCATTGTTTCTCC
>CAZXKR010000015.1:5585-14291 GCA_964641305.1 uncultured Puniceicoccaceae bacterium
CACTTTCAATATTCCCTCCAAGGGCGAACTCACTTTTGAGCTTCCATCCGACCAGCCTGAACTCCGTGAGCAAATAGAGAAGTTAGTGGCGGCTTTAAATGAAAACCCGAGCATGGAAGTTCCTCTTAATCTGCGTCTGGAAGAAGGACGCATTGTAGCCATTGACCCAATATCAATTCCTGGAATTAGTACCGATCCAGTTGATCCGGTTCGCCCTGAGCCGACGGGGGTTCCCAAAACTATGGTACTTAATGCCCCGGACGCCGCCCGAATCTTGCCTGATCAGCGTATTGTGGAAATCAAGGTGGATGGCGTCCGTAGCTTACCTTATCAGTTCAGGGAAGAAGAGGAGGAACGAATTCGTAACTTGGTCGCTTTTTTAGATGCGGGGGGGAAGGACTTGAAGTTGGATGCAAAAGTGGACGGCGATCGTATTACTTTTCTCGATTTTACTATTCCTGCCGCTCCCGTCGCCATTGTTCCCGTGGGTCCCGATCCTTCGGGTCCCTTGGTTCGAACTCCGGAATCTGCTTACGTCTTGTGGTTGCCAGCCAAAACATTGCCGGGAAAACCCGTGCGTTGGCAACTTGATCTTCCGAGCAGTGGATCGGTGAAATACGAGCAACCGTCGTTTTCGAGCCTTTTCGACGCACTCATGAGAGCTTTTATTGACGTCGAGCAAGCTCATGTTTGGCAGACGGACTTTCACGGGCCTCAATCCTTTTACAATCTTGCGGATGCTGCGGATGATTTTGAGGCATTTGCAGTTGAAGTTGAAGCCGATCGGGTCGATCCTGAGAGTCAGGCCCGCTTTAGCTTGAAGACCGTAGGAACCGGCCGCTCTATTTATTCATTGGAATTCAACGTCAAGAGGGGAGTGTCTGTGGAAATCGACTTTTCAGCGGACATGGCGAAGAATGCAGCTGACCGTGGATTCGTTCTTCGCATCCCCAAGGGAACAGACAGTTGTGTGGATTTATATTTTGTTTCAAATAAGCATTTTGTTGCCGAACTGGGTTATCCTCCAGTCCCGAGAGGCGAGCAGTTGAAGCTTTCCGGTTCAACATTGAGGTTTCTCCCGTCATGGGCTTATGGACAAAACTTTCATGTCTTGACCAAGGGCAAGAATGGATCCCATTCTCTCGCATTGGTTCCTGCGTTGGGAGCAGGGGGAACTGCACGTCCGGATGTTTTTTTCTCGCCGAGCATGCCCTCCGCATCTGCTTTTGTCATGGGATATGTTCAAGGCTTTCCCAAAGCTATCGTGATGCCTCATCAGGGTCCCCAGCCCGTTAGCGAGGTCAAGATGGACGTTGAGTATTTTGCTCCCCTCGGCGGATCCTTTCAGTCGGAAATTGCGAAGTACGATGCTGAAATGAAAAGGTTGTCGGCTACCTTGCCTAACCCCCAAGTTTACGATAACTTGCGTATGTTCGGTCGCAACGCCGCCAAGTCGACCGATTATCCATTAGGTTCTTCCTATGGCGAATACCTGCTTGAGGTCACAACCAAGTTTGCTCAGCAAACATTGGGATGGGATGATCCTCAAACCATAACTTTCCGAAAAAAGTTCATTGGTCTTAGCGATCCCAAAAGTTTTCATGCAAGTGAGCAATCTCTTGGTCAATTTTGGCGAACGGTTGCTACCAAGCTAAAGGAAGAAGCGGAACGTCCTATGGACGGTTTTCGCTATAATGCGGAACGAGCCGATCATGACGTGGACATCGCTTTTCGCTTGGTGAATTTCTTCATGCACGTTGAGAGAACTTTCGGCATGAAGGACACGAACTTGGCTGGGCAATTACAGCAGGTTCGAGAGTCCTTTGATTCCCCGGAACCTGAAAAAGGACTTCTCGGAAAGCTTCAAAAAGAAATCTTGCGTATGGGAGAGCAGCCGAAAGGAAAGGAAGTTGGACAAAAATTCACGAAGTTCAATAAAGCATACTTGGAGCATGCTTCCCAATCCACTCCATCTGAAAAGCTTGTCTGGCAGGAATACTCGAAGGCCTTGAAGCTTATGTCGGATGCTGCTGCGGTAGCTCGTTTTAGTCAGGAACGAGCAAAACTGTCTCAGTACGACCAATGGCTGAAGCGCATGAATGCAAAATTTATCGAGTTGAAGTCCGCCCGCGATGCCGCATTCCGTGCCGGTGGCAGCCAGATCCTGCAATCGAGACAGCGATTAGTCGCAGAAAAATGGGCTCTAGCGTTATTTAAGATTAACCCACCTGCTGCTCGCCAGCCTGTAACTTGGGATCGAGTTTCCGACCTTGTCACTTTCCGCTGAACTGATTCATTATTGATAGACTCTCTCCCCAAATGCCGTGAATATTGATAGACTAATCGACCGTATTGAAAAGGCTCTTCGCGAAGGTGCCACCGACCCTGTATTACACTCTCTGGCCAAGGAGTATGAAAAGTTTCGAACCAAGATAGACGAGCGTCTCGACCATTGCGTCACGCTTATTCGTTCGGGCAAGGATTTTGCGGCACGCGAATTGGCGGAACAGCCGCCCGATGTTCTTAACCTGATGGAGAAACTTTCTTTCGCCAACGAGACGAAGTGGAAGTCATTATGTGAGGAGAAGGGGCTATACCTAGGACCCAATTGGGCGGAAGATCACGTGGATTTGCTCAATGGCCTCTACGATAAGGAGATTTCGGAGGACAGTCCGCTCTTTCGCGAATACAGAACGGCCGCCCGAAGTCGGGACGAAGAGAAAACCTTCAAGATTCTCAAGATGATCCTGAAGGCGAATCCCGATCACGCTGCGGCTCGTCGGCATTTCGGACAGCTCAGCGTTAAGATCCTCGAGCAGAAGATGGACGAGATCGACGAGCTGATCCAAGCGGGACGTGAACCGGAATTTCTTGATCTCATGATGGAGGTGGAGGACACCAGTTGGGTGGTGATGCCCAAGGGTGACAAGTGGGAAAACGCTCTAGCCGTTCGTGAGAACGTGAACCGACGTTTGGCCAAGTTGCGAATGGAGGAGATTCTAGTTGAGTTGGCGACCTTTAGGTCATCGGAGGACTGGAAGGGGTCGCTTGCCTTGATCGGAGAATTTTTTGAGCTAGCTCAAGAACATAACCTCGAGGGTGAGCTGGATCCCGATGACGTAAATGTTTACAACGAGTACAAGGAATGGGCCGAGGAACTTGCTGATGAAGCACGGGCCGAACGAGAGTTGGAAAACCTTGTCGGGCGTTTCAAGAATCGGGTGGCCGAAATGCAACAGGCAGAGGTTGCTGGCAAGAAAACTTTGGAAATCTATCTTGAGGAGCAGAATGAATTGAGGCGTTTTCGCCAAGACTTTCAAGATATCGGCCATTCGGTGTCGACCGAAGTGTTGATGGATCTTCAGAAGGCCGAGGGACATGTCAAAAATCGAATAAAACGTCTTCAGGGTCGGACGAAACGTTTATGGATTTTCGCCGTATTTGCTTTTGTTTTGATTGCCGCGGGGTCCGTTGCCTTGCTGTGGTGGTTGAAGGGGTTTTGGGATGCCCGGAGCGCGGCCGATATGATTGTGAACACCGAAAGCCCCGTTCGCCAGTGGGAGAAGCTTTCCGCCTATGCTTCCGACTACGGTGATTACCTTGAGGACGACGAAGTCAAGATGCTCCTAAGGCAAGCTATGGACAACGCCTTTTCCGATGCTACCAATAACCTCATTACTCATGAACGTGGACTCTTTAGAGGTAAATCGCAGGATAAGTTTCTTCTGACGACTCAAAACCTCAATGTTTCATTTGTCGAGCCGGCGGACTTGAAGCAACGGCGATTGGCAGTTGTGGCAAAGATGTGTGAAAACGTATTGGCGGATCTTACCAATGACCCCGAATTCGAACCGAAGGATGCGGAAAGATTTCTAGAATTGTTTACCGATCCCCCCGTACCTCTGAAGGATGCAAAAGGAAATGACTTGCCACTGGAAGAGGTCGATTACTATCGGTTTCAAGATCAACTCGTAAAGTCGGAAGTCCTGATAGATATTAGCCGTGCGGTTGCTGAAAATGAAGACGGTATGGATCGAGAACTCGGACGTTTCCGAAAGTTGGCGGAGGATATCCAATTACTCGACAAACAGGTCGTGCAGGCGGTTCGAGACTTTCGTTCTACCGCAAAGGTCAATCATGGTATTCTTGCTCAAGAAGAGTATCTCGACAAGCTGGATGCGGCGACCAAGGAGTTTTCCAATTCCAAGGCGGTTGATTCTTCCAACTACGGTCGTGTTCGGGATGCGATGCGCAAACTTCGTAGCACTTGGCGGGCTTATTCAAAGGAGGTCGAGAACAACCAAGGTTCGAAGGTGGACGAACTTTTGGATCAAGCTGATCAAATTGGAAGGGTAGTGCAAGCGGGCAATGTTCCCGATGCTCGGGAGCAACTTGGCCGAATGGGTGAATTGTTGAAATCCGTCACGGCTCTAAATCGCGGAACAACCGATCAACTTAAGCTGAGTTCCTCCCAGACCCGGCGGCTTGGTGATTTGATGCAAGTTCACGGCGAAGTTCTCAAGCAGTTGGGAGCAGCGGGAGCGGCAAAGTCTGGATTCGGCAATGCTTCAGGCTTGCCGGAGTACTTCAGCAAACTTGACCAATTGCTTAAGACCAAGGCGTTCGATCCGGCTACGCTCAACTTGGTGCGCGACGTAACCACCCATCGAGTTCTCTTCGACAACGACAAGGGGCAGTTGCAAACAAAGCTCGTTTTCAAAGGTCCTGATGAATTGTGGGCGAAAATAAAGGAAGGGAAAATTGGCCTTTTCCCCGAAGAATCACGAGCGGAATATGATCGTCTTGCCGCCGCCATAGCCGAGGGCAACGTTCGTAATGTTTGGAATTACAAGTTGGTGGACTGTCAGCCGGTTTCACTCGGTGGTAACGCCGGTGGGCTTAAGCGTTACACCACCAACAAGACTCTTGTCGCCATGTTGACGGCTTTTGGGCAAATGCAGGAGGAGCGTATCGAGAAAAAATTCGACGATCAGGGGCAAGCCATACCGAATCCCTCGGTTCAAATCATTCAGCAAGGAAACTTCTTGCTGAACGGTACCCCGCAAGGTCGCCTTTTCGAATCTCTGGAATACAATGGTGGAGTTAAAGGCCATATGCTGGAGCAAGGTCAGCTCACTCCTGAGTCTCACTTTATTCAGTTTCAGCTCGAGCGCAGGCTCGATAAAATACTCGCTCGGTAGACGGTCCTCTTCTCGACCTCCTCGATCTCGTTATGAGCCAGAATGCGCTTTCGCCTCTATTCAAAGGGTTTTTGCATGCTGAAATTTGTGAATTGATGCTGAAGCGACCGGGAGAATGGGGTGTTGCCCTAAGTAAAAACATGGTCGCCGATTATCAGGACTTGAAGCAAAAGGTTGGAGCTCGCCTTAAAGCCACCGATTGGATGAACCGTCAAAACTTCGAGGCATTGGAGGGTTCTTTGGCGATATTTTATCAAAACCTGCAGAAGCGAGGCTACGCATCCGAGGCAAGGTTCAACAGTGGCCTTCTCAAATCTTTGGCAACCGTTGGTTTTCGTTATGTCGGTTATGTCGATCAAGCGGGTAAACCGAATTTCGAAGGTCCACCCCCGGTTTATGCTTGGGGCATGGGAACACCTCCCGGTGGAGGATTTGCCCTGCAACGTCTCTATCCTAATAATGCTGTTTCGGGAGATACCGGATCCAGAGTTGCCCCCTTTAGTCCACTCCTGACTACGGATAAGGATTTGTCCCAGTTGTATAATAAATCTTACGCCGAGGCGGGCGTTCCTGCTGGCCAATTTGGTCGACTGGAGGATCTTCTGCCTTTTGCCTTTGGAGAGTAGATCGATGAGCTACGAAGAAAAATACACCGTTTCCAAGAGAGGTCAGGAAGAAGGGCCTTACACGGCCTTGGAGATTATCGATTTACTCCGCCAGAAGGCGATTAGTACCATTCACAAGGTGAAGGTGAAGCAGGACTGGATGAGCGTCAGCGATTTCGTGGACAAACACGAGCTTGGTGAACTACCCGAGCAAAACATCGAGAAAGATTTTGAGGAGATTGAGCAGGAAGCTTCCGCCGCCAAAGAAGCAGCCGAAGAGGAAAAGGAACCTGAACCGGAACCGGAGCCTGAACCGGAGCCAATCAAAGTTCCCGAACCAGGTCCTGCTGATGAGATCAGCGTCAACCGTTCGGGCCAACCGTTCGGGCCATATCTCCTCCCGGAGGTCAAAGACTACTTAAAGAGCGGCAATCTTCGTTTTTCCGACATGGTTTGGTTCCAAGGGCTTCCGGAGTGGGTGCCCCTTTCGTCGATTCCGGGCATCTCCGATGGGATCAAGGGCCTTGGCGCTGCTGCTCCCCCCCCTCCGAAACCACCTCCCGCACCTGCTGCCGCTCCACCTGCTCCACCTGCGGTTGCTGGTCCAGTTGCCGCACCTGCCAAACCCGTAAAGGAAGATCAGGAATTCGAGCCTTTAACAGTTGTCGAGAGTGAGGATGATCCCGAAACCGCCGGCCTGGCCGAACATGGACCGCGAGCCTTGGCGGCTTTGATAGATTGGGGTGTTCTGGGACTTGCCTTGGCTCTTGTCGTAGGCATTACCTTTGGCTTGGGAGGAGAGACAGGAGTTGTCATCAAAGTGATTGCCGTTATCTGCGTCCATTTACTTTTCGGCTGGATGTATTTCGCTCTGACCGAGTCTTCGAAGGCGATGGCATCTCTTGGGCATCGAGTCGCTAAAATTCAAATTGTGAACGCTCAAGACCATTCCAAACTTGGTTTCGGTCGGGCATCCGCTCGAGCTATCCTAAAGAGCCTCTTTGCCATTACGATTCTCCTCCCCTTTATCGTGTTCGTGTCCCGTCGTCGGCAAGGTTTGCACGACCTTGCTTGCGGTACGGTTGCTCGGGCAAGAACTATGGATGATTCGATGGCAGTTCCCGAACCGGAAGATGCGGAAGATAGCGAAGATTGATAAGGCTTTATAAACACCACTCTTACATTTTCATCTTAAACCAACGTAAAAATTATGGCTGACAGCGGAGTAGGATTTGACGAACCGGAACTAAGTTGGACAACGCAGGACATTGAGCAGAAACTCGGGTTCAGCGGCGGACGTTTCACTGACACCAACGCCTTTTTTACCTTCTTGGTGGGACTTATATTTTCCACTTTGTTTTTTGTGGTGCTCGAATTCGTGATTGGGGATTCGGGGACGAATAAAGAGTGGAAGGAGAAAAACAACGTGCCTGTCATGCAGGAGGACGGTACCCCCGCACTGAATGAGGATGGAACCCCTCAGACAAAAGCCAAGCCCATCCCCATCCACAAGGAATTTGCGGACAAATTCATCAATCGAGGTATTGGCGGTTACGTAATGGCCGCAGGTATCATGCTGTTCTTCTTTTGGGCCGTCACCATCCTTGTCATCAAAGGTCGCAAGGTGAGTTTTCAGCGCAAGATACTTACCCTCAATCTAATACCACAGGATCCGAACTTTTTCTTGAATAACGCTACCGCACGCGATGCACTTCTGAGAATTCGCGGTCAAGTGGACGATCCGAAGCATTACCTTCTCCTCAACCGTATCGACGTCGCCTTATCTAATTTGCAAAACATTGGTGAAATTTCCGAAGTGGCCAGCTTGACCAATGCTCAAGCATCCATTGACGAGGATCAGGTTCTGGCTAGTTACAGTCTGATTAACGGTTTCAACTGGGCAATTCCCGTGCTTGGTTTCATCGGGACTGTTCTAGGTTTGGGTGCCGCCATCGGTGAGTTCGGTATCACTATTCAGAATACCGGCGACATTGCAGCTCTCAAGGACTCCCTTACCGATGTCACCGGAGGTCTTTCTACTGCATTCGACACCACTCTGTTGGGCTTGGTTGCCTCGATTGTCGTTCAGATGGTGATGACCTTTCGAAAACGGCAGGAATTTCTTTTGCTGGATGAGTGCAACGAATATTGCCAATCCTACGTGTTGGCCAAATTGAAGCTCGAAAAGAGCGGCGGTCGTCGCGGGGGAGCCTAAGGCGAAGTCCTTCTTGGTGATCTATTTGCTTCCGAGACAAAACTTAATTACCCTGATTCATGGCTAGAGGGGGAAGGGTCACCGACGAGAAAGTAAGCTTTTTCGCGTTTCAGGACATCATTACGGCAGTGATCGGTATCTTGGTGCTGATTGCCCTTATTTTAGCTCTTCAAGTTAATCCGAAGACCGAGGATCCCGGTGACAATCCCGATGAAGCTTTGTCACCTGTTGAGCTGATTACCGGGGACAGGGACGGCGAGGGCAATGCCACCGTTGTAGTGGATGATTTCTGCGCCACAGCGATCGTTGCTGAAATTGCTGAGATAAATCAGCAAATGGTGGATGCCAATAAGACGTTTTTTGTTCAAATTGAGGAAAAGAACAGCGAACTGGAAGTCTTGAACGAGGAATTGGAACGTCTGAATCTCGAACTGGTTCGGGAAAAGCGCAAATTGGGTATCGAGGACTCCAATGAGACTAAATTCATTCAGGAGAAAATCGAAAAGATAGAACTTAATCTAGACATTGCGCAGGCTAGAATTGAGGAACTTGAAAAAGAGCAAGAGGGATTGGAGGATCAGATTGATTCGCGAGTCGTTCGCACGGTTTCTGAGATGACCGAACTTGAACTGGAAGAACTCGACAGCAACCTCAATACTCAAATCGAACAGATCAAATCCCAAAT
>CAZXKR010000016.1:0-14261 GCA_964641305.1 uncultured Puniceicoccaceae bacterium
ACCCCTTCCGAAGAAGAAAGCGATGGTGGAGGCGAGGAAGAAAAGTCCAAAGACTGATTCGGCTTTTCCTGCCCGCTTATCTTAGCAAGAATGTTATTACGATCCAATGATTCGCGTGATGTACGAGCCTTTGCGATTCGACGTTTTGTCGCTCTTTCCGGAAACCTTGAAAGGTTTCACCAGCGAGAGCATTATTGGAAGAGCCTGCGAGCACGGTCTGATTGACGTTCAGTCGCTGGACCTTCGCAACTGGGCCGAAGGTCGCCACCGGGTAACGGACGATCGACCATTTGGCGGCGGTGCAGGCATGGTATTGAAACCCGAACCGATTTTTGCTGCAGTCGAGGAGTTGCGTGGTCCTGATTCCAAAGTCTTGTACATGGCTCCGGACGGCGAGTCACTTTGCCGTGAAGTCTGCCAGGAGCTTGCCGAAGAAAGTCATCTGATTCTTCTTAGCGGACATTACGAAGGAGTTGATCAGCGTGTTAGAGACGAACTTGTCGATCGCGAAATCAGCGTTGGGGATTTTGTTCTTACCAATGGAGCCTTGGCTGCGGCCACTCTAATTGACTCCGTTTCTCGTTTTGTTCCCGGCGTTTTGGGTGAAGAAGATTCCCTTTCTCAAGATAGTTTTACGGGAGGGCGTCTTAGTTTTCCTCAATATACTCGTCCTGCCGACTTTCGCGGGATGAAGGTTCCCGAAGTCTTGTTGTCGGGAGATCATGGAGCGATCGCCCGCTGGCGAGAGGAACAGATGACGGAAAAAACCTTAGAGCGTAGGCCTGATCTTTTAAATTAACATAGGAATTGTCATGAGCGATGCTATAATCGAAGAAATCACAAAAGAACAACTCAAGGAAGGTCGAGATCACTTTAAGGTGGGCGACGGTGTAAAGGTGCATGTGCGCGTACGGGAAGGCGGCAAGGAACGCATCCAGATTTTCGCCGGTATTGTCCTTGCTCGCAAGGGTGGCGGGATTCACGAAACCTTCACTGTGCGTCGGATTGCCTCAGGCGTCGGGGTTGAGCGTGTTTTTCCTGTGCATTCACCTCTTGTCGACAAGGTGGAAGTCGATCGTGAAAGCGTTACCATGCGAGCCCGCATGTACTATTTGCGCGACCGTGTTGGAAAGGAAGCCACCAAGGTCAAGGAGAAGCGTATCTACGAGCGTGGGCGGAAGTAATGCGTAAAATGTCTGCATTCCTCTTTGACCGGAGTGTAGCCGTCTTCCCGAATTGACTTGTGAAGCCAAACGCTAGCGCCTACTAGGCGTTAAAGCGTATTATGAGGGCTATCCACTTTAAACTGGGGCTTTGTTCCATTTTACTCGGCTGCCTTGCCTGGTGGTTGGTATTTGGTTATTGGCTTCCTTCGCGTGTTGAAGATTCGATTCGCATTTATTTTGGAGAGATAGATGTAGAGATTGAGGATATGGATCTCACCTGGGGTGAGGGTGAGATTCGTTCGATCCGTCTTTCCGGACCGTTTATCGAGGCAGAGTCTTCAAGAGTATACTTTTCTTATTTTCCGATGGAATGGTGGTTCGGGAATTCTTCTTCGATCAAGATCCTTCAGGTAACAAACTTACGGATTAAGGCTATTGATGGAAACCGCTCCGCTGAGGCGTTTTGGGACTGGATGGAGGTGAATCGTAAGGATGATGAGCTTTCAGCTCTTGAATCCCTTTCGGTAGAAGGCGAGCTAGAGTTTGCCGGAGCACTTTTCCCCTTCGAGTTGCAGGGGCGTTTGCCGGATTTCGGGAGCGTGGCTCGTCTCCCTTTTTCAATCGATGCAAACGCCGCAGCGCAATTGCTTCCTTTGAGTTTGCCCACGACGGAAGCAATTAGCGGAACATTCCTTTGGCAAAAATCTGGAATTGGAGACTCCGGCAATTTGAATTTGGACCTATCGTTTTCGGAAAGTGCTCAACTACAAGTTTTTGCTTCTTCTGTTGCTCAGGGTTTTTCCTTACGTGTCGGGGGCAGGGAAGTCCCCTTGTTAAACCTCAACGCGACACGTTCTCTAGAAGAACCTGCTTTTTCCGGTGACTGGAACTCTTCCTTGGTTGGAGCTGATCTCGTGACTTATTTTCCCGTTCTGGCCTTGTTTAAAACCCAAGTTTCAGCAGGTGGGGAGATAGTTTGGAATCCATCGACTAACGGCATCGAGGGTGATGCCGCGTTGTCGTCGGAAGTTTCGTCTTTTCTATTTCGCGACGAAGGCGTTGTGAAGACCGATGCCACGGCACGCTTTAGATTCGATGGAAACGACTCGTTGAGCATTCATGAAGTTTCGGCGGAAGTCTCGGATCAACTGGGTGAAAGAATTCAACTTCAATCTAGGGAACCCTGGAATGTTGGGCGGGAAAAAGCTTTGATGCGCATTGTTGCCGACGGATTTCGCCTTGGTAGGTTTTCCTCCTATTTCCCTCCTGCGGTTTCTTTTTCCGGTGAACTGGATGCCGAGTTCGACGTCGATGGCGTCTTGTCTCGCTTTACTCATGTCAATTTGAGGCGAGAAGGGGAAGACTGGGCGAAGATCTCTGGTTTGGTAGAGTCAATCTTTGCTCCTGACGAAGATAATCCGCTGTCCTTTTCTCTCGAATGTGAACTGGGGGCTGAAATGCTTGGGAAGCTTTTTCCGTCCGGAGGTTTTGGGGAAGTTTTCGGACAATTAGGCTCTCAAGGAAAAGTTCAGGTGGCAGGTACTTGGAAAAAGGGGGCACTTGAATTGAATGTCTTCAAGGGTAGTCTTTCCACCAGTTCAGGAGAGCGTCAATTGAATGCTCATGGGGCAGGCCCGTTGAGAGTATCCTTTCACGATGGAAAACTGAGACTTGCTTCAATAGAGGGTGAGGATGCCGAGCTCTTGCAGCTTTCGGTCAAGAAATTCCCCGTGGACGGTTTGCTGAATTGGCCTAGTGGTCGTTTTCAAGGAGACCTGTTTGAAGGCAACGGTACGGTTCTTTTCGAGGACGGTAGACTGGGATTCCGTTCGGATCGGGTCGAAGTGGATCATGGTCGCGTCTTTCAAAACTCAAAGATGGTGGGGGAAAACCTGAACTTACGCACGGCCCTGAAATTTCTTTCTCTTCCCGAAGGTGGAGGTGAACTGAAATTGTCCGACTTGCATCTACTTTTGGAAGGAACCGAAATGGCGACGGGTGACGTTGCCTTGACTCTGGCTTGGGACGAAGAAGCAAACGCGAGCGTAGTGACCCAGTTGCAGTCGGATAACTTTGATGCGGACTTGACTCAATTGGCAACAATCGGTTTGCCCGCATTCCGGAACCTTTCGGCGGGGCGACTACGAACAAGCAATCTCAAAGTGCTTTCCGAGGAAAAGGTTTCCATCGAGATGGATGGGTTTCTTATTGGAAAAGGAAATCCGCGGGATGAAGGAGATGAACCGAGAGGGTTCAAGACCGGAGTTCGCTTAACAGGGGAAGGGCACGATCGGGATTTCTCAAAGTGGGTTGGTTTACGTTTGGATGGTCGGGTCGAAGAAACCAAGATCGAGGTCGATTTTGCTCCTGATTCTCCTTTTGCCAAACTCACGGGAGAGAACTTGGTCGCCCTCGATTTGGCTTCTTTTTTACTTTGCTTTTCTCCTGAAGACGCAAACGGTTCACCGAGGCACTTGGGGGAATTCATTCGGAAGATCTCGAGGAATTGGCAGTTGGATCTCGGTGCCCTTAATCTGAGTCCGAATGTATCTCTTGCCAAGGTGACGGGTGAGGCGAATGCTTCAGACTCAGGTGTATTAGAACTTAGAGTTGAGGGTGAAGCCGGTGGCGGGAACGTTTTGGGTCGAGGTCGATTGAAATGGGGGGATGATGTTGCGTTAATTCCTGTCGTTGACGATTTGCAGATTTCCGGAAGAGATTGGAATGCGAGCCGAGTCGGTTTGTTCGAGGAGTCGTTTTTACGGTTGAATGGATTGCTCGATTGGGAGGCTAACGGATCTTTCGTTCCCGAGACCGGGTTTGTGGGGGAGGTCTATGTTGTCGGAAAGTCTTCTTCCCTGACCACCTTGCCGGATACAAATGCATCAGTTCGACTGGACAGATTGCGTGAGAGTTTCACTCGATTACTCGGGGTTGAACCTATTTTGGCTAACGACAAGAAGGAGATTCTAATTCGTTTGGCTAACTTGCCGTCGGAATTTAATATTGCGGAGACTAGACTACGTGCCCGTCGGACCATCGAAGGCCATGTCGAGATTCAGGAAGTATTTCTTCTCTCAGACGATTTGCTTGTTCGAGGTCGTGGCGAAGTTTTTAAGACGGGTAAGCAAAAGCTGTCACTGACCATTGGTGTGAAAGGAAACCTAGGATTAGCCTTGGATGCAGCCGGTATGCTCTCCGATGGCAAGCAGGAGATGGGGTATCGGTTGTTGAAGGTTGAGCCGGTGGTCCTTGAAGGAACTTGGCGAGAACCCGATTTCGTTAATCTCATTCGCTTGCTCGCATCCGGCTTGGGTTTGGCTCCATAAAGCTGGTGATGCCTTGGTCTTCAATCGGTTCGCAAAAGATTCATTCGTACGGGGTTTAGGAAATGTTTTAGAAGAATATTTCCGTTCAGATTTTCCACTCGATCATCTTTGGCGGTCGTCAGTTCGTTGTAGACTGTCCATAAACGCTGAGCATAAGCATCCTGAGAAAAGTTTTCCCGAACAGCGGAAGCGTTCGCTTCCAGTGTCCTGCTCGAAAGGTTCGCCAGATTGGCTTGGGTTTGGATTTCAAGGGCAAGATCGGGGCTGTCCGCGACAATTGAAACCAGCATCTCCTGAAAGGGTTCATCGAGACGACCAAAGTCGATTTTCCCATTCTGGCAAATGGAGCTTTTAGCCGTATCCAAGGCTGATTCCGGGAGAGTGCATTCGTAGTCGACGTAAAGTTTCTTTAGTGCCGAGGCGATACGGCTTTCAAGTTCTTGCTTCGGAAGAAGTTCGAGGGGGAGTTCCATGCGAGAGTAAAGATGGTCCAGTTCCAGACCCAAGTTTGCAAAGTCTTCCGTGACTTCCGGAATGTTTCGCCCGAACAGGTTTTTCCCAAAGGTCCAAGGTTCGAGAAATCCCAATCCGAAACCCTCTGCTACGCTTGTGGTTACGAGAGCCTGTGAGGCGTTTACTACTTCGGAGAAGGACAGATCCGGATTTTCGCCTATGCCAAAAGTGAGGGGCAGGTTTCGTTCGGCGGAAAAGGCTTTCCATCTTTCGTATTTAGAAAGGAATTCAGGATTGGTTGGCCCGAGACTATTCGCGAAATGAAGATCGGAATGGGCTGCGGCGAGGAGTGCGAGTTCGCCGAGGTTTTTCCGACGAACAGCACGCACGGGATAGAGATGCAACTGTTCGGGAAGATCGACTGTTTGACGAGGAGACTTCGCATTCGGTGGTTCGGGAATGGCATTTGGCAGGAGGATGGGTGCAGGATGGTTGCAAGAAAGATCAGCTAAGAAATGGTGGTCACGCCGATTGAGCGCGGCGTATCGAATGTGAGAACCTGCCGGATAGAGGCGATTGCGAACTGCCGAGAGTGCATGATAGTTTCCCGGACGTCCGTCTTCCGCGAAGTCGTGAATGTGAAGAAGTAGCGGATGCCCTCGTTCGGCGAGTTGGTAGATAGCTTCGGGTAAGGCGGGGTTTTTTCCGAGCGAGTGATTGTGCACATGCCATAAGTCGGGTGCTGTGCCGAGAGCGGTCCTTGCGGCCTTTTCGAGGTTTTCTCGCAAACGGGTGGGATCTGCGGTCTGCGAGGGGGTGATGTAATCGAGCCCTTCGACCACGGCGACGTCTTGAATTTTTTGGCCTTGGTAAGGTCGACCCGAAAGAGCCACGAACTTCGTTTGTTCAGGGAGCTGGGCAAAGGCGTCGAGGGTGTTTTCGATAACCCGAGTTACACCGCCGGGTTCCAGATGATAATGAACGACGGCAATTTTCACGGTCGAGATGCGGACTGTTGAATTATTTGGAGACCTTACGTCGAGCAAGGTAAGCTTCCACTTCGATCATTGGTGGGCGTTCCTCTTCCACTACCTGATGGGTGAGCTGTCGATAATTACTACCCTCGACTTCGAACTGCCGGTAGATGGTATCCATATCAGGCAGTTGGTCGATGCGACCATGGGATTTCAAGCGATTGAGAAAGGTCTGAAGAATGCCGAAGCTCATTTTGCCAAGAGCGTTGGTTGTCTGATTACGGTGTACTCGTCGATCTAGGTCGGTCTGGGCAAACGCTTCAATACCGTATTCCTGATAGAGATCCAGTAGGTGAGCGGTTTCCACCCCGTAACCGATGGGGAAGGGGATGCGTTCCAATACTTCTCGTCGAGCGGCGTATTCTCCGGATAAGGGTTGGATGACGTTGGTCAACTCGGGGTAGAATAAGGAAAAGAGTGGTCGGATTAGTATTTCCGTGACGCGGCCGCCACCACTGGGGCGCAGTCCGGAAGAGTAATTTAGCGGTCGGTCGTAAAAAGCTTTCACGTATTTTACTTCGTCACATCCAATCAATGGAGCCACTAGACCATAGACGAAGCGAGGGTGGATGTTGGAGATGTCGGCATCGACGTAGCAGATGACGTCTCCCTTCAGCTGATAGATGGCTTTCCACAGATTCTCGCCTTTGCCACGTTTGTTGCCCATTTCCGGAAGAATGTCGGCGGCAAGGTAAACATCCGCGCCGTAAGCGGCGGCCACCTCTCTGGTACGGTCGTCAGAGCCGGAATCGATGACGGCAAACTCGTCGACCAATCCGTATCGTTCCATTAATTCCGAGCGGAGAATAAGGACTTCTTTTCCAATCGTTTTTTCCTCGTTTAGCGTTGGAATGCAAAGAGAGATGGTAAGTCCTTTGCTTTCTTTTTCCTCGACTAGCTTGCGAAGGTCCCAGAAGTCGTTGTGGTGGAAAGTGTTTCGTTCCAGCCAGCTTTTTGTTTCAGTCGTCATGCGTCGCACAGTCCCTCATCGATAGACCTCAAGAGAGAGATCAGTTGAGCAAGGCCCTTGAACAGGGGTTCCAGAAGTATGCTCTCGTTTTCGTCGCGAAGGTTTTCTGCTGTGGTAAGCCCAAGGGTGACGCCTGGGTGACCTGCTTGGATGATCGCGTTTAGGTCCCCTGTGCTTGGGTCCACTTTGGGAGTGATGTCAAGAGAGTCCATGATTGCACGGGTGGTCTTTACCAAAGGATGCCCAAAGGGAATACTGCAATTTGGGCGTCGGGCCACGATTTCGAGTTTTACTTCCGTGCCGGATTCCAAGGGGAATTCCTCGGAGAGGTCGCGTACTTGGTTTTCTAAATCGGTCACTACCGTATCGGCCTCGCTAGTGATCTCGAAGCGAAGCGAACCGCGCTTGGGAACGGTGTTGTAGGTGGATCCGCAACGGAGCCCCCCGAACACTACACTTGTCTTTGGCTCGCGAGGGATTGGTATCTCCATGATTCTTCCGACCAAGCGAGAAAGGTGGGCAATGGCCCCGGAAGCCCCGAATCGGTTCCAGTCGTAATCACCTGGAATTCGTAAGCTTATCTCTCCTCGCAAGGCACCTAGACCGGAATAGCTTAAGCGTCCTTGCGTTGCCCCTTCCACGCAGATTCCGGCTCGAAATGGCCGTTGTGTAGTTTCTAAAAAGTGATGGGCACCTTGGAGATTTCCCCGACCGAGGCTTTTGACATTGGCGAGGAGCAGGAGGTCGTCCTTGAGTTTAAGACCAAGTGAATCAAGCAGCGTGGGAAGAGTGAGAATGGAGGATAATCCGATGGCATTGTCCGCGATGCCGGGACCTGTTATTCTGTCCGAACCCACGGACATGGCGTGGTTGGTCTCGTGATCAAAGACATTGTCGGCGTGAGCCATGAGAAGAATGGTGTTTTCTCCCTCTGTGCCGGGTAGAAGAGCCGATGCGTTACCGCAATCATCGATGGTGGGATCCACTAATTCGTTTTCCCGGAATCGATCGATTACGAAGCGTATCCTGTTTTCTTCTCCAAAGGTAGGGGACGGGATTTCGCCCAAAAGAACAGCGTTTGCGAGGAGTTCTTCCCGAACTTCACTTAGTCTTTCGACTTGTCGTGGGATTTCCGCCAAGAGTGTGGCAAGAGTTTCTTCACCATTGGTAAGTTTGCTCTTCATGTTTCCTTGGCTTTAGGAAAAAGGAGCCTAACTGGCCACGTCAAAGTTTTCGAGAGGTGTTTGTTGTTGAAAATTTTGGTCATTTGACCATGGGTTTACTCAGGTCGCCGCAAGAGCGGTTTTTGTCGAATCTCATGTCAAAAAAAATTGGTTTTGTCTCTACCCGCTTTGCGGGTCAGGACGGGGTTTCTCTCGAGAGCGCCAAATGGGCGGAAGTTCTTTGGGAGGATCGACACGTCAGCTTTTGGTACAGTGGTAAAAGTGATCGTGAAGCTGATATCAGTCATGTCGTCCCAGAGGCTTATTTTGGATTTTCCGAGAACGAGTGGATAAACGAACGGATATGGGGTTCAGAGCGCCGAAGTCGTCTATTGACCGAACGAATCAAAGATCTTTCCGAATACCTAAAGGGAACCCTGTATCAATTCGTAGAGAAATTCGAGATAGACATCCTGATTCCTCAAAACGTGCTGGCTATTCCTATGCACATTCCCCTGGGGATTGCCCTGACGGAGTTTCTCTCCGAGACTCGAATGCCGGCCATTGCCCATCACCATGATTTCTACTGGGAGCGCACGCGGTTTTCCGTGAATGCAGTGCCTGAATATCTAGATATGTCTTTCCCCCCGGATCTTGCGAATATGCGCGACGTGGTAATCAATCAGGAAGCTCAGGAGCAACTGGCCCTTCGCAAGGGTATTTCTTCTTTGGTGATTCCCAATGTTTTTGATTTCGACAACCCACCCGCACCGCCTGACGACTACGCCGCTGACGTTCGGAAGGAGTTGGGGTTGGCTCCGGATGACTTTTTCATACTTCAACCAACTCGTGTTGTTCCTCGAAAAGGCATCGAGCAATCAATCAAATTGGTGAGTCTTCTCAAAAACCCAAAGTGCAAGCTAGTTATTTCCCATGAAGCAGGTGATGAGGGTTACGAGTATTATGGGATGCTCGAGCAACTAGCCAAGGAAGAAGGCGTGGATCTTCGCTTGGTCGCCGATCGAGTAGGCGAAGTACGGCAGCGAGATTCCAAAGGCCGAAAGGTGTACACTCTTTGGGACCTTTATCCTCACGCTGACTTCGTTACTTACCCGAGCATATACGAAGGCTTTGGCAATGCTCTTCTTGAAGCGGTTTATTTCCGCAAACCCATCTTGATCAATCGCTACTCTATCTTTGTCCGCGACATCGAACCCAAAGGCTTTCGCCTGCTGACTATGGACGGTTTCGTTTCTCCATCCCTAGCCGACCATGTTCGAGAAGTTCTCCACAACGAATCTTACAGAAACGAAATGGTGAACTACAATTATGATATTGCCCGGCAGTTTTACTCCTACTCTGTCGTTCGCAGTAATCTGCGAGCCTTTATCTCCAGTCTCACTGGCTATTAGTCGTTTGAAATGAACAGTATCTCTTCCATCGTGAAGCATGTCTCCAACTCCAAGTTGAAGACCATTCGCCGTCGCTTTCAAAAGCTATACGGATCTACCGTCGCGGACCAATTGCTTGAGCGTTTTTATCACATTCTCGGTCGCTATGGAGTGGGAACCGATGCTCATCAGTCTGAAGGTTTTTGGAGCGAGAAGGACGCCGTCCTTATTACCTATGCCGACATGGTTTCGAAAAAAGGCGAGGTTCCTCTCGATACTCTTCGCCACTTTTGCGCCGAACGTTTGAAAGGTGCCTTTTCCGTAGTCCATCTTCTGCCCTTTTACCCTTGGTCTTCCGACGATGGTTTTTCCGTTGTCGATTATCGTGAGGTGGACGAGCGTTACGGCGCTTGGGAGCACATTCGCAGTTTTGCAGATGAATTCGATCTAATGTTCGATCTCGTGCTCAACCACTGTTCTGCGGGTAGTGACTGGTTTTTGGATTACGTCTCAGGGATTGAACCTGCTCTCAACTATATTCGAGAAGAAGACCCCGAGGCCGATCTCACGGCTGTCGTCAGACCCCGTGCTTCTCCTCTTCTGACTCCCACCTCTACCCGCGATGGTGAGCGCCACGTATGGACCACTTTCAGTTCCGATCAAGTCGACCTTGACTGGCGTTCTCCCGATTTGCTCTTTGAGTTTCTCGACATAATAATGAAATACGTTTCCGAAGGTAGCCGGATTCTGCGACTGGATGCTGTGGCTTTCCTGTGGAAAGAAATCGGGACGAATTGCTTGCACCTGCCCGAGACTCACGAGGTGGTTAAGCTACTGCGGAACTTTCTGGAAGTCATTGCCCCCGATGTCATTATCCTGACGGAAACGAATGTACCGCATGATGAAAACATAAGTTATTTCGGGCGAGGAGACGAGGCTCACATGGTTTATCAGTTCGCTCTCCCTCCTCTAGTTTTGCATGGATTGCTCAACGGGACTGCCGCTCATCTGACTGAATGGGCGAGCCACTTGGTTCCTCCGCCCCGAGGTTGCTCTTTTCTCAACTTTACCGCCAGTCACGATGGAATCGGAGTTCGTCCTCTTGAAGGAATACTTCCACCTCAAGAAATCTTGACCCTTGCAGAACAGGTCGAGGCACGCGGTGGGTTTGTCTCGATGAGATCGCTTGAAGACGGTTCCGAAGTCCCCTACGAATTAAATGCCACCTTCTTTGGTGCCCTTGTCGAGCCGGAAGACGACGCAGTTGGTGAAGCTCGTTTCTTGTGCTCCCAAGCTGTGGTTCTTGCAATGCAAGGGATTCCTGCTATTTATTTTCATTCTCTCACGGCAACTCCAAACGATATTCAAGGGGTTGAGGAAACTGGCCAAAACCGAAGTATTAACCGCCGAAAATGGGAACACGGTGAACTTGCGGACATTCTCGAAAATTCCGAATGCATAAGTGCACGGGTGTTCGACTGGTTGACTCGTTTGCTGCGACGTCGGGCATCCTGTCCTGCGTTTCATCCCGATGCGCCTCAAGTCGTTCAGGAATACGGATCCGATTTGTTTGCCATCGAGCGCACATCTCTTGATGGCTCTCAAACTGTTATTTGTCTCTTCAATTTTACGAATAACTCCGTCCCTATTCCCGACGCGGTTGACATGAAGGAACTTTTCCCTGACGGAACGGCTCGCGATCTTGCAGGTGGTTCCGATATCGCCATTGGCCCGGAGGGTATTATTTTGCGACCCTACCAGACTCTTTGGCTTGTGCCGCTTTGAACCTTTTACTTTTTGAAGATCAGGCAAACGAGATTCTTTTGCCTACTGCAGATCCTCGGGTTGCTCATGTCAGAGAAGTATTACGACGTCTGCCCGGAGATGACTTCGACGTAGCCGTCGTTAACGGTCCGAAGGGTAAGGCAACCATCTTGGATGACAGTCCTGCTGGAATGCATCTTTCCTTCCTTTGGAAAGAAACCGTAAAAGACGACCGAATTCCAATTCGCCTGCTTATAGGTCTTCCCAGACCTCAGACTGCTCGAAAAATCCTTCAGCAGGCAGCTACTTTAGGCGTTGAGGCAATGGATTTTTTTGGAACCGACAAAGGCGAACCTTCCTATGCCGACAGCAAACTTTGGAGGACAGACGAGTGGCGACGCCATCTCCTTCGTGGGGTCGAACAAGCTTTCTCCTCCTTTCTCCCTAACGTGAATTGTCATGCCACACTCGAACTAGCACTTGACGAATCCCCTTGTTCAGGCAGGCGTCTCGCCCTTGACGTATACGAAGCCACTTCCCCACTTGCCTTTGAAGATTCAGCCATCCCACAGACTTCGTGTCAGCTTGCCGTGGGTCCCGAACGCGGTTGGTCCGAACGAGAACGCGACCTGCTTAGAGAATCGGAATTCGAATTCCGTCATCTTGGCCCCCGTGTTCTTAGGGAAGAAACTGCCTGCGTCGTTGCTCTGGGTATACTTTCTTCCGGTCACTGGTGACGCTTTAGCCTGAAATTGGGCGAAACAGAGCTAGAGTGGGTGCCCCCTTGCGTGCTTTTCCCAATCGACGTTCGCATAGCCAGCCTTCCGCATCTAGCTTTATCTCACCAGGTAATTCCAAAATGAGTACGGACTTTTTGTCTGCCAGACCGTCTTCAAGTATCCGAGCGAAGAGTTTGGGTGCAATTTTCATGAGAATGGGGTAGGGAGGGTCGGCGAAAATAATTTCGAATGGCCCGGATTGGCGAGGTGTGGCACGGAGGGCATCGCCACTGACAACTTCAAAGTTTTCTAATGATACTTTTGCGCTCTTGCATACGTCGGCGAGGTTTTGGCGTAGGCAAGATAGGGTTTTAGCATCATGTTCGATGAACGCTCCTTTTTCGGCTCCGCGACTTAGCGTCTCCAGCCCATAGGAACCTGTGCCTGCAAAAAGGTCGAGGAATGTCGTACCTTTTACGAGATCGCCGAGTGAAGAAAACAGACGTTCGCGAACTGGTTCTGCCGCAGGTCGCAAGAGGCTGCCTTTCGGTACCCTTAGTTTTATGCCCTTCGCTTTTCCTCCTGATATTCTCATATGTATGTAAGCTATATTGAACGCCGACTAGGGAGTTGCAGTCTTATTAAATGCGTTTTCATGGTACTACAGTACTGGATGACTTAATGTCATTGTTTGGTTACAAGAGCACCGTCTTTGGACGGTGCTTTTTGTTGATCTCGTTGTCAGATTCCTACAGGAATGGTCAATCGCATTCGACAAAGCATGAGCCGAACCTACAGAGTTTTCGTATCGGGCGAACTTCCGTTGGAGGAGAACATGTTTCGCTTGCAGGGAGAGGAAAGTCGCTATCTTTCCAGGGTTTTACGGGTTGAGATCGGAAATGTGGTCGAGGTGTTGAACGGGCGAGGGGCAATTTTTCGAACCAAGGTCGTTGATGTAACCGGCAGGGCTGTTGTCCTTGAAGTTCTTGAATCTGTCCAAGTGGAGAAACCTCGAGTGACCTTCGATCTTGGGGTCTCTTTGCCAAAGGGTGGTAAAATGGATGAGATAGTGAGGCAACTCACTGAACTTGGGGTTTCGTCCATTAGTCCTCTGTTTTCGGAACATGGAGAGGTTTCAAATGTGGAGAATCGGATAGATGCAAAGATGGAAAAGTGGTCGCGAATCGCGACAGAGGCTTGCAAACAGTCGGGGAATTCATGGCTTCCCACTATCCAAAAACCTCGATCTTTTGATCAGTGGTTGCGAGATTTGCCTTCCGATGGCATCCGATTGATCGGTTGTCTAGGTCACCATGCGGTTTCCGTTTCTTCTCTTCCAAAGAGTGACGCAACAAACATTGCCTTTGCGATCGGTCCTGAAGGGGGGTTTTCCGAAAAGGAGGAACAATATGCCGAAAGTACGGGTTTTGTTCCCGTACGATTTGGTCCATATACCCTGAAGGTCGAGACGGCTGCGATTTGCGCATTGGCAGTTGCATGCGAAAAATTTGGCGTTTAAGTATATTTGTTGTAACCTGATTTCTAATGGCAAAGCATTTTAGTGGAGACGAAAAACTGCGGATCGTACTGGAATCGATTATCCGTGGCATATCCAAGGACGAGCAATGCAAGAAATACGAATGCTCCGAAACGGATTTCGATGCTTGGCGGGAACATCTTGTCAATAATGGCGGGAAGGTTTTCGAGCCAGGGTACGGTATTGTCGCTTCGCAATCGAATAAATCTTCAGGTGGGGGATGGTTTTCGAAAATTGTCCTTACTCTTAGCATCTTGGCGAATCTCGCGGTCGTGAGTGTTGCACTTGCATGGCAAATGAAATGGATCGATTTTGGAAGCTATTTGCCGATACATGAGGTGGCATCTACAGCCGAACCATCACCTCCTCCCGTTTCGCGCCATCCATCTGCTACCATGCCGGGGACCGATCAGAAGGGAGGCGAAACATTGGAGTCACTGTTGCTTGCGGCAAAATCTTCTACTGCTAAACCGGATGCTTTAACTTCTTCTGGTTCGAACCCGCAGATAGATACATCAGCGATGCCGGTTGGTACGGTTTCCGTTCCCTCATCTGCAAAAGCACCATTGTTTTCCGGACTCCCCGGAAGAGCTAGACCAACTTTCGAGGTGGAGGCTTTCGGAGTCCGTACCCCTGGTCGTTTGGTCGTTTTTGCCTTGGACGCAAGCGACTACATGACGCGAGGTAACCGAGTCGGACAGTTTCGGGAATTGAAAAATAAGTTGCAATCGGCAA
>CAZXKR010000017.1:0-8522 GCA_964641305.1 uncultured Puniceicoccaceae bacterium
CTCCGGAACCACCACCAACTTTGCCGACTGCACCTGAAAAAGAACCTTTTACTCCGCCGCCTCCGCCGCCACCACCCTCACCACCAAATCCAGCTGGCATAGATCCGTTTTCCGAAACCCCAACACCCGTTGCACCTCCTCCGCCGCCTGATGAAACCGTGAATCCATTTGACACGCCTCCTCTGGTTCCCAGCGCCCCCGATCCGTTTTCACCTGACTTGCCACCTCCTGCTCCACCTTCGGACTCAGGTGCGGTTGATCCATTTGACACGCCACCGCCACCGCCGAACGAGGAGATCCCCGCACCGCCACTTCCTGCCCCCGAAACACCAGCAACTATCCCACCACCTGCCATCGTCCCTGAGATAGAAGATCCAGTCACCAATCCCCCGCCTCCGGAACCACTTCCTCCTCAGCCAAGTATTCCACTGGAAGATATATTTGATACGCCTCCTGCACAACCTGAGCCAGCGGCACCCGAACCCACACCACCCAACGACGTAGAACCACCCGCAACACCAGTCGATGAACCTAATCCTTTCGATTTGCCAGTTCCTCCCGCTCCCACGGCACCCGTACAGAACGATCCCTTTGGGACTCCCCCGCCTCCGCCAGCGGCGCCACCACCGCCACCTGCTGATTTCGATCCGTTCTCAGTTCCTCCACCTCCACCTCCGCTGAACAATTAGACCAAGTTCGCCTTCATGGGTCTACGACTTGAAATATTGGTTGGCCGGGAAAAACGAATTCTAGATCTATCGAAGAAGCGATCTACTGTTCGGTATTGTTTACCGACTTCATTCGTCACGGCGAGACGCGGCTTCGATCCTAATTCATCCCAAGAGCACCTGTTGAATCTGGCAATACCCCATAAGCGAATGGCAGCCCGGCAGGGATTCGAACCCCGACTAGATGTACCAAAAACATCTGTGCTACCATTACACCACCAGGCTTAAGAACCCTTTAATGTTGCCGAAATGATTCCTCGAAGTCAAGAGAGGAGACCTTAGGAGCACAGTCAAATATGAGCGAGAACGGACAAACGAAATTCAAAAGGGTAATCCTTAAAATCAGCGGAGAAATTCTCGGCAGTAGAGAAGAAGGCGAACCTATCTTCGCTGAATCGCTGGAACGAGTTTGCTCTGAAATCAAGGCCGTAGCCGATTTGGGCGCCGAAGTGGGCTTGGTCGTCGGCGGCGGGAACATATTTCGCGGACTAAGAGGAGCCAAGAAAGGAATAGAGCGCACAACGGGCGATTCCATGGGCATGTTGGCAACCGTAATCAATGGTCTCGCGTTGATGGATTGTCTAGAGAAAATGGGGGCCGTCGTGCGAGTTCAGACAGCAATCCCGATGGAAAAACTAGCCGAGCCGTTTATCAAAAGACGAGCCGTGCGTCATTTGGAACGCGGACGCATCGTGATTTTTGTGGCGGGGACGGGCAACCCGTACTTTTCCACCGATACCACCGCGGCTCTTAGAGCCAGTGAGATCGGCGCCGACATCATTCTCAAGGCAACCAAGGTGGATGGCATTTACGACAAGGATCCTCACGAGCATGCCGACGCCGTAAAATTTGATCATTTAAGCTATATGGAATGCATTGAAAAAAGACTTTCGGTCATGGATTCGACCGCCTTCTCCCTTTGCATGGACAATCAAATGCCTATCCTAGTCTTTGACCTACAACAAGAACACTCCATCCATCAAGCCGTAACGGGTGAAAAAATCGGCACTCTCGTTAGCTGACAATTTCTTTACGGTTGCCCCCACCTGTGACAGTCAACCTAATCCCCATAAATACGAATCTAAAAGTTTAAACCCAAAAACGCCATGAGCACCGACTCCACAATAGCCAAGTTGCAAGAAGACTTGAACAAGTCCGGCGAGCACACCCTACACGAATTCACCACCCTTCATACGGGCAAGGCGAACACCTCCATGGCGGAAAACGTCACGGTCGACGTTTACGGCAGCTCAATGAAACTTCGAGACATTGCCGCCATCACCACTCCGGATGCGCGTACAATCCAGATACAGCCGTGGGACAAGTCAAACGTAGCCCCAATAGAAAAGGCCCTTATCGAGGCCAATCTCGGAATTTCTCCCGTCGTCACGGGCGAACTTATTCGTCTACCGATACCGGAGCTAAGCGGAGAGCGACGGGAAGAACTTTGCAAAATGGCTCAAGGCATGGCTGAACAAGGACGTATAGGTGCCAGAGCAGCAAGAAGAGAAGCACTAGATGCACTCAAGGCCGCTCAGAAGGAAGGACAATCGGAAGATGAAGTCAAGCGACTTGAAAAAGAGGTGCAAAAAGAAGTCGATGATGCCATTGCTCGTATCAACACCTCGCTCTCCGAAAAAGAAGCCGAGTTGAGGCAACCCTGAATCCGGAAGTGACTTTTCTGTTGTAACAACTTTACCGAAAAACAGTAGAGAACACTATATTCGAGCGAGATCCATAAGCGGAAAACCGCCAACAATGTCAAATGACAGCCGACTCGCAAAAACCATCCATAGGAAAAGTTTCCCGGCTTGTCGTAAAACTGGGGACCGGTGTCTTGTCTCCTACTCCCGGGGCAATTGAGGCTGATAGACTTAGAATTCTCGGAGAGTCCGTAAGAAACCTTCGCAAAGAAGGCGTCGAGGTCATCATCGTCAGTTCGGGCGCAGTGGGCTTGGGCATGGCAAAGCTTGGTCTTTCCGTACGCCCATCCGACCTTTCGACCCTTCGAGCATGCGCCGCGATAGGACAAAACCTCCTCATGGACGTATGGAGGGAAGCGCTGGAACCGCTAGACCTTATCATCGCCCAAATGCTTCTCACTCGCGAAGACTTTCGTAGTCGAAAAAGTTCTCAAAACGTAGAACTCACTTTGCAGCGACTTCTCGAGCAGGGTGCTATTCCAATCATCAATGAGAACGACTCCGTAAGTGATGAGGAAATTCGCTTCGGTGACAACGACGTTCTATCCGCGCTGCTAGCGTCTCTCTGCAAGGCGGAGATGCTTGCAATCTTGTCAACCGCACCTGGACTCATGACTTCTCCGGAAGATGGAGAAATCATACCATTCGTCTCTGAAATCACACCTGCTATCGAAGCCATGGCGGAAGGCACGAAAAGCTCAACCGCAGTGGGCGGCATGGTTACCAAGATCGAAGCCGCTAAAATAGCCACGATGTCAGGTTGCGCAGTTTTTGTGGGAAGCGGGACGAAACCGGACCGTTTGCCCTTAATCCTGAAGGGCGAGGCCACCGGCACCTTTTTCGCTCCTGCCGGCTTGGGTCTTAATGAACGCAAAAAGTGGCTGGCTTTTTTTCCTGAACCTTCGGGTACCCTCGTCTTGGACGAAGGTGCATGCCACGCGATTCTCCAAGAAGGAAAGAGCCTACTCGCCAAAGGCTTGGTCGCCTTTCGAGGAGTAATTTCCCGGTCCGACGTAGTTACCCTTGAAAGCCCTGACGGTGAAATAATCGCACGAGGGATTTGCAGGTTCAACTCCGACGAACTCTCTCAAGTCAAAGGCAAAAGCAACGATGAAATTCACCTTGTTTTTCCGGAAAGAACCCGAGCTGAGGTCATTCACAGGGATCATTTGGCCCCTTTAAGGTAAAGAGTTTTCCAAATACGCTTGCAGGAATCCCTATTTTATCAATTGGTATCGTCCCGTGTACGACTACGAGGATGAGGATGACGACCTGTTCGGTGATGCGCCCACCGCGGCAACCAAAGCCCAAATTGACTTTAGGGCCGAGTTGAACGATGACCAGTACGCGGCAGTCACCGCACCCGACGGGCCTGCCATTGTCCTAGCAGGGGCAGGATCCGGCAAGACCCGTACGCTTACCTATCGAGTGGCGTATCTACTTACCCAAGGAGCTCTTCCCGAAGAAATCCTACTCCTGACCTTTACGAACAAGGCCTCAAGGGAGATGCTCGACCGCGTCGAACATCTTACGGGGGTTGCCGCCCATCAATTTTTGGGTGGCACCTTCCATCACGTCGGCGGCCAAGTCTTGAGAAGTTTCGGCGACGTGGTAGGACTTCCGAGGAATTACACCATTCTCGACGACTCCGACTCCGATGCACTCCTCAGCGAAATCATTCGGGAATCCGATCCGGACTTTCTTAAGAAAAAAGACAATCCCAAGCCAAAACCTCTCAAAAACCTTATAAGTTTCGCAAGAAACGTCATGCGCCCTATCGAGGAGGCGGCCAGAGCTCGCTATCCCTCCAACAAGGACGTCATTGAGCAAATTGCATTTTTTGCTGAAGAATATAGAGAAACCAAGCTCCGCCGAGGGCTTGCAGACTATGATGACCTGCTGGAACTCTGGCTACAAGTTCTCGAAAACAATGAAGAAGCGGCGACTTACTACCAAAATCGCTTCCGCCACATTCTGGTCGATGAATACCAAGACGTTAACGTCCTCCAAGCCAGCATAGTCGATAAGATCGCCGCCAACCACCAGATCATGGCAGTCGGTGACGATGCGCAGTGCATATACACTTGGAGGGGAGCGGATCTTGATCAAATTCTAGACTTCCCGAAGCGACACCCAAACACCACCATTTACAAGATAGAGACGAACTATAGAAGTTCGCCCCAGATTCTCGAACTGGCCAACGACATCCTTGAATCAAGATCCATTGACCGCAGCTACACTAAAACCCTAAAGCCCTCTCGCGGGAACGAAAACCTTCCCGTCTTCGTTCCCGCGATGGATTCTTACCAGCAAGCGGATTACGTCTTAAACCGGATCGACAGGTTGATTGACCGTGGAGCTCGCTACTCCGAAATCGCCATCCTTTATCGTGCCCACTTTCATGCGATGGACATTCAGATGGAGCTCTCAAGAAGAGGCACTCCATTCGTCATCACAAGCGGCATTCGGTTCTTTGAGCAAGCTCACGTTAAGGACTTGGTTGCCCAGTTACGCTTCATCGTAAACCCGAAAGACCTCCCGGCTTTCCATCGGTTTGCGTGCCTGTTGCCGAAAATAGGAGAAAAAACCGCTTCGAAAATTCTAAATTTAGCCGAGACTGTCTCATCGAAGAACAATATCCCGATGGTGGAAGCTCTCGCCACGGAAGCAGTCTCCAAAAAGATACCAGCAGATGCCGAAGAGGACTGGGATGCCCTTGTGGAAACCCTTCAGGCAGTTGATGAAGCAGCCAGCACATCACCACCGTCCAAGGTCGTCGATCTAGCGGTCAACGGATGGTATGCCGACTTCATTCGCTACACCTATGACAACTGGGCTCACCGCGAGGAAGATCTCGAAAGCCTAATAGAATTTGCCTCTCGATACGACAACCTATCGGAAATGCTGGCCGAACTCATTTTGCTCAGTTCGGAGTCCGGCAATCGAGTCACCCAATCAGGAGAGAGTTGCCTGCGTCTCTCTACGATTCATCAGGCGAAAGGCTTGGAGTTCCCCTATGTCTTTATCATAGGTTTGGCCGACGGACTTTTCCCTATTAAAAAAGCCATCGACGGAGAAGGCGACCTCGAGGAGGAACGGCGTCTGTTCTACGTCGCGGCAACTAGAGCCGAAAAAGAGTTGTTCATGATCTTCCCCATGCTATCGCATCAAAAGGGAACACCCGTCAGGATGCAGTTGAGCCGCTTTATTCGGGAATTGCCCGACACCCATTACGAGGTTGAAAAACCTGCTCCCTCCTACCGGTCTCAGGGGAATTACGGAAGAGGGAACCAAGGCTATGGCGGCAAACCAAAATACGGAGGCGGTTGGGCTCGTCGGCGAAGCTAGGCTTCTCCCAAGGCATCCTCCAAAGCTCGCCAAGCGAGTAGAGCGCAATCGTGACGCTCGGGAAACCGACGAATCGTATGATAGACAACCATCTCGCCCGGAAGATCCTCATCCACTCCCTCTAGCATCACGCGGTTCACTAAACGGCAAAGCTTCAACAAATCCTTCGTAGTTTTACCCGGGGCATAGCTGGCAATCAACGAACCGGAAGCCAACGAAAGGGCAGACCCCTGGCCCATAAAGCTTGCCTCGGCAACAGAACCGTCAGTGGCTAACTTGAGAAACAACTTGGATTCATTGCCCGTGAACTCGCTTCGATGTTCACCTATGAGTTCGGCCTCGGGCAACTCATGCTTATGCCGTGGACGACGACCGTGGTCCTCCAAAATCTCGCGATGCAGGTCTTCGTCCACGGCCCATCTAGAAATTATTCTTCCACATCATCGATTCAACGGGATAAGGAGTGCGCTCATTGTACTTGGCGGAAGATTTCGAGGAATAATCAACCGCTACTTCGCCATCGACGTGGAAGTAGATGAGTTGCCCGATGGGCATACCCGCATAAACGCGTACGGATTGAGCCACCGAAATCTCGAGTGTCCAATGATTGCAAAACCCGACGTCGCCCTTACCCGCCGTCGCATGAATATCAATACCCAGACGACCCACGCTGGACTTCCCTTCTAAAAAAGGAACATAGCGTCGAGTCTCGGTGTATTCCTCGGTAACGCCCAGATAGGTTTTTCCCGGCTCTAGCACTATTCCTTCCGGACTAATTTCAAAACGCTCTACGTGATTATGAGCTCGAGCGTCCAGCACGTCATCGACGTAGCAAGCGAGGTTCTTGCCTAGGCAAACGTCGTAACTATTAGTACCGAGACGATCACGGTCGAAAGGCTCGACCACGATGTCTCCGGACTCCATGGCGGCAAGAATAGCGGTGTCGGAAAGAATCATATTTGCGAACCCTTAGAGGAAGAGTTGGAGTTGGTCAAAAAGAAGAAGCCTCGGCGAATCTTCGCCGAGGCTTCCTCAAAAGTAAACTGTAGGAAATTCCAATAATCGTTAGACGACTCTGGACTTGCCGGGAACAGCCGCGGAGTAATATCCATCCTGATTAGGTTGAACGGGTGCGTCGCTATCCCATGTCAAGTGATCGAGATCGGGACAAAGTTGAATCTTGTTGTTCAAGGCTTGATCCCAAGTAACGGTCTTCCCAGAGTAAGTGGCGTAACGACCGAGAATAGAGGTAAGCGTACTCTTGGCTCCATAGTCTCCCTCGTTGTAGATTTCACCCTTTGCGAGAGAGTCGATAAGATCGAGCTGCTCTTGCTGGTGACCCCCGAGGCGTTTTCCGCTAAAACGCCAAGCGCTGTCGTCCTTGCCGAAGATTGTTGAGCGTCCTATGTTCGACTCGCCCTTGGAACCATAGGCATGCTCGGATACGCTGTTGAAGCAGCCCTTGATGTGTCGACACTGGCTATACAGGCGGGATCCGTCGGCATACTTGTACTCGACGAAGTGATGGTCGAAGATCTCGCCGTGATTCTTGGCATCACCGTCATTGGCTGAATTGCCACGAACCTCACGGCCGCCCTGCCCATTGGCTTCCACGGGGAAATCGTCCTTGAGCCAGTTTATGACGTCAAGGTTGTGAATGTGCTGTTCGCAAATATGATCACCACAGAGCCAGTTGAAGTAGTACCAGTTGCGCATTTGGTACTGGAGCTCGGTCTGGTCGGCTTGGCGACCGCGCGTCCATACTCCTCCGCCATTCCAGAATGCCCGCATGTAGTTGATGTCACCTATGGCTCCGTCCTGCAGGCGCTTGATGGTTTCTTGGTATTGAGGCTCATGGTGGCGTTGCAAACCGACGGCGACCAAAAGGTTCTTTTTCTTGGCAATTTCGTTGGCCGCTAGAACCCGACGAATACCGGGACCATCTACCCCGACGGGCTTTTCCATGAAAACGTGAAGTCCCTTGTTTACGGCGTTCTCGAAATGCAAGGGACGGAAGCCCGGAGAAGTTGCAAGGACGACGAGGTCGAGGTCCTGCTCCATAAGCTTCTTGTAAGCGTCGAAACCCGCAAACTTCATATCCTGGGGGACGTCCACTTTCTTTTCGTGAGTTCTGGCGACTCTTTTATGGGCGCCGTCCACCTTGTCGATGAAGGCATCGGCCATGGCTACGAGCTTAGTATTGTGCTGCGAGTTTAAGATCTGGGTCGCGGCACCTGTACCACGACCTCCACATCCGACAAGACCGAAGCGCACGGTTTCGCTGCGCGCTTTCTGGGCGTTCAAAACATGTGGAAAGGTTATGGCAGCGCTAGCGGTGGCTGTAGCTCCTAGGAATTTTCGTCGTGAGACGTTTTCAGTTTCTTTCATATTGGAAGTTCTCCGTAGTTTAGTAAGTTTGAGTTAAAAGTTTAGGTTCAAGAGATTCAGTTTTTGGGAAGAGGAAGGGATTCGGATGGTCCATCGATGTCTCCGAGGGCCCACTGAATGCCATCAAGAAAATGCTGGAGTATGTAAGGAGTCCACCAAGTGGCCTTGTTGTGACCGAAGTTCGAGTAGAAAATCCGGCCCTTGCCGTAGGATCGCACCCATGAAACGGGATAATCATTCGTCTTGGAATTACCCTTCTTGCCTGATTTCACCGCATCAAGGGAAACCAGAACGCGAACGTTTTTACGGTCGTAGTTCTTGTACTGGTAAATTTCGTCGGAATACTCGAAGGTCT